>JAISZP010000261.1 GCA_031269135.1 Deltaproteobacteria bacterium
ACCGAGATTGACTGATGGGCGCGATAAAGCGCTGTCGATTCCGAATGAATCGCTTGCGGGATTTTATGACCCGATAAAGTGCTTAGGGATGCCTTTAAAAAGAATCAAAAATCTAATACGACCCAAAGTGCAGAAGAACTTTGACGAACTTCAACAAATTTACGCTTTTCCCGCAAGATCGACCGCAGCAAAAGATTCTCTTTTGGAATTATACGTGAACATGGCTATAGCCTCTCCCGCCATCTGCGCTTTGCGTCTTTTTCACGACGAAAAACTGGCCGAATCTTTCGGCAAGGCTGTCGCGTATATGTTCGATAAGCCTGAAGCCATCGCCGCAGTGGAGCTTGCTTGCGAAAAAAGCGATGAACCCCATTATCATAAGGTATTGGAATACTGCGTTCATGGAAATCTCGCCGCCGTAATCGATGAATACGCGCATGTTTTAAACGAAAAGGACCCTCAGATGTTGTCCCAAAAAATGCTTGACGCCTTAAATGTCGCTACGGCAAGTTATGCTGTCGATACCTATTCAAGTTTCACCCGAACGAAGAAGAAATCGCAAAACCATATGCGCTCTCATTTCGCCGCCGCTTTCCATCAAACTCGCATCGACAGCGATACCGTCCAGCGCAAAGAGAATTTGAGAACAGCTTTCAATTCTCCGTTTCGTCCTTTTGTGCTCGCCACGACTTCAATCGGTCAGGAAGGTCTTGATTTTCACAATTATGCGCGTAAAATAATGCATTGGAATCTGCCGCACAATCCCATTGATCTTGAACAGCGCGAGGGAAGAATCAACCGTTTCAAGTGTCTTGCGATACGGCAAAGTCTCGGCGAAAAATATAAAGAGAAAACATTCGCATCCGACGTCTGGAACGAGATTTTTGATTACGCTCTCTCGGAAAAACGGAAAAACGACCCTGAACTCGTGCCTTACTGGTGTCTTACGGACGGCGGCTCCGTAAAAATTGAACGTTTCGTCCCAATGTATCCCTACAGTCGAGATCTGAACGACTACCAGCGCCTGTTGCAAATCCTTTCTCTGTATCGCGTGACTTTAGGACATGCCCGGCAAGAGGATTTGCTGGACTATTTGCTGAAAAACCTCGAAGTGGAAAACATCAAAAAGCTGTTCATCGACCTATCTCCATTCACCAAAAAAACAAGCGGATTTAAGTCCTGACGATTATTCATTTAACGTCTCTGACATAGCTTTTTTAGATTTTAATTTGCTATATATATCGCTTCCCATATATTTCTTAGAAAAATTATATATTTTTATATTTTTGACGCTTTTGTCACTGATGTCGCCTCATAATTTTTATATTTTTAAATAAATCAAAATTTTTCCCTGCCGCATCGACCGTCTCTTGCCTCTGAAAACGTCGACAGCCCATTTTTTCATGGCGACTGCTCTGTAAAATATAATTTTCCTGGGCAAAATTATATTCTAAAGAGGTGATAAATTTAATCGGCATCTGGTATAATGGACGACACCCACTTCGACTCCCCGGCAAAACGATTGAAAGAACCGACAATCGCCGCATTTGTCTCTTCAACAGGCTGCGGATGCCGTTTCGTCGAAACAACGGGCCGCGCAGCGCGAAAAGCGCCGGTCTATTGAAGATTTGAGAAATTTCGATATTATTCGCCGCGTCTTTGGATGCTTCACTCTTGCCCGATATGACTTCGTCGCCGATGGTAAATTATGCTTGAAGATCTTTTTAAAATCCGCCTTGCCGAACACAATATCAACAACACCCTCCCCATAGCCAGACCAGGCATTCCCTATATCCTCGGTTTGGCGCTCGTTTTTTTAGTGAGCCTTTTCTTCGAGTGGTGTGTGGTCAGTGTAATATTTTTGATTCTAACCATCTTTACGACCTGGTTTTTTCGAGACCCCAACAGAGTCACGCCTCCGGGGACTTTTGGAATCTCGCCTGCCGACGGCATGATCATCCGTATCGACGATACGGCCAAGTGCCCTCTTACAGGCGTTGAGGCTCTAAAAGTCAGCATCTTCATGAACCTATTTAGCGTTCACGTGAACAGGGTCCCAATCTCCGGCAATTTGGTCAGACAGGATTACTACCCCGGTGCCTTCATCAACGCCAGTTTCGATAAGGCCAGCACGGAAAACGAACGAAACTGCCTGATTATCGAAGACGAAAAGGGGCATCGCATCACAATGGTGCAAATCGCCGGACTAGTCGCCAGGCGCATCGCTTGCTGGGTCAATATCGGTCAAAACCTCAAAAGGGGCCAGCGATACGGCCTGATTAGATTTGGTTCTCGAGTCGACCTTTATTTGCCCAAAGACGTCGAGATAATGGTGGCTTTAGGTCAAAACGTCTACGCCGGTTCCTCTCCGATCTGGCGCTTTAAGGACTGAGTGTTTGACCGCCAAGCCGAAAGTCATAACCATCATCCCGGCCCGTTTGGCCTCTACTCGATTTCCCGGCAAACCTCTGGCTTCAATCCAAGGTCGTCCCATGATTGAGCATGTTTACCGGCGTTGCCGAAAAATACCCTTCGTCGATTCGGTCTTCGTCGCCACCGACAGCAGCGAGATAGAAAAGGCTGTCGAGGCCTTCGGCGGAAAAGCTTTGATGACCTCGGCGGCCCACCGTTCCGGAACCGACAGATTGGCCGAGGCCGCATCGATCTTGGGACTGGAAGGAAGCGACATCGTCTTAAACGTCCAAGGCGACCAACCTGCTTTAGATCCAAGCCATCCCTCGTTAATAGCCCAATCGTTGCTAAGCGATCGCAATTTGAACATGGCGACTTTAGCCGTCCCTCTGACCGATAAAAATGAAATAAACGACCCGAACCATGTGAAAGTCGTCTTTGACGACCAAGGTTATGCCTTGTATTTCTCAAGAGCGCCGATTCCCTGGCCGAGGGACGGCCAGGCCGGTTTATTTTACAAGCATATAGGTCTTTATGGCTATACGGTGGAATTTTTGAATAAATTTGTTCTCTGGCCGGTTGGAGTTTTAGAGGATTTGGAAAAGCTTGAACAACTGAGAGTGCTGGAACGCGGCTTTAAGATAAAGGTCTTATTGGCTCAGGGTCTTTCTCCAGAGGTTGATGTTCCTGAAGACATAAGTAAAGTTGAAATCGCCCTGAAAGCTTCAAAAAGCTGAGTAAAACGTTTAAGTCCGCTCCCAGGTCGAACGCTAAGTGGTCACAGAGCTTGTTTTGATGGAACTTGTCGAGATGGAGCTTGTCTTGATGGAGTCGTCTTATTGGAAAGCATGTCGCGAATGTTGGAGAACTTGCCGAAGCATATAATAGAGAGCATGCCGAAACGTATGATAGAGATGAAAAATCTCTTTTTGAGTTTTAACGGGCATTTTGCTCTTTCGTCAATCAACTTGACGATAAACAAAGGCGACAAGGTGGCTCTCTTGGGCCCCAACGGAGCCGGCAAAACCACCTTAATGAAGGTGATATGCGCCAGCCTGCGCGCCGATAGCGGCTCAGTATTTGTGGACGGGAAAAAACCGCTTGAGGCTAAAAGAGCACCGAACATGTTAGGCTGGCTCCCGGAAAGAGCTCCTCTGAACCTTAACTTAACCGTTAAAGAACAT
>JAISZP010000010.1 GCA_031269135.1 Deltaproteobacteria bacterium
GGCCAGCCGGAAAGCGCCTTTACGACGGCGTATGCGGTCGTGTCGGCTCTCTAGGCCGTCTAAGCTGATGCCTACATAGGATAGTCCAATGTCGCGCAGCAGAGCCGCCTTGTCGGAAGTCAAAAGCACGCCGTTGGTCGACAGGACCGCTCTGGCGCCTCTTTTGACCGTATGAGCGACGTATTCGAAGAGGTGGGGATGCAGCAGCGGTTCTCCGCCGGAAAAGAGTATGACGGGGGCGCCGTAATCGGTCAGGCTATCGATCAGGCGGAGAGATTGGGGTTTGGTAAGCTCGTCCGGGGCCGGGCCGGAAGTCGCGCAAGCATAGCAGTGAACGCAAGATAAGTTGCAGGCTCTCGTCATGTTCCAGACGATTACAGGTTTCTTATCTTCGGAAAATTGCAGCAAGCGGCTTGGCAATTCCTTGGATTTACGCTTGTAGCGCAAAGGATCCGAGGGTTCTACAGTTCCGCAATACAGTTTTGAGACGCCAATCATCTTGAAACATAAGGCCTTTCAGCAAGGGCAAATTTGTCAGCCTATTAAGTTTATCATAGATTTTCTCAGTCTGCTGAAGATATTGAATTGCAGAGCCGGCGGAAAAATTATAGGTTTGCTGAGCAAGCGATTTTAGATGAAAAAGGTATTTTTTTCATAAATTAACGACAAAAAACTTTCATCGTCGTTTAGCGGTTTGATGGGTTTTAACGATCTTTTGGTAGAGAACTTAACCGGACGTGGTTTTTGTGCCATAATAGCCCGGTTGAAGAAAATTCAAGTTTGGTCGAAAGCCGAGTAAAGACCTATAAAGCCAATGATCAAGCAGGCTTGAAGGCTTAAGGCGACTCGAAAGTTCGCGTAGTCTTAAAAGATCGAATAGTCTTAAAAGATCGCGTGGATTCAATATCCTCGACTGTTGTTTTTAACAGGCGCATCATCATCAAATTGCGACTGCCATGAGCAGTTTTTATCAGCCAAATAGGCGGTGATTCTTTGACGGACAAAAGCCAAAAAGCCAATATTGAAAGCCCGGCGATCGACGACGATGGCGATTACAATTTAACCGAGTTGGAAAAAAAATTGATTTACCATCTTAGCCGAGATCTTGGACGCTCCGAAAGGCCTTATGCGGAGCTGGCGCTCAAGCTCGGCGTCGATGAGCAAACAGTTCTTGCTCTGATAAAGTCCTTTAAGGATAGGGGCCTAATCCGACGCCTCGGAGCGGTGGTGTTTCATCAACGTTCCGGTTACGGCGCCAACGCCATGGTCGTCTGGCCGGTGGCCGAAGCTAATATGGATGTAGCCGGCGAGAGATTCGCTCAATTGCCGTATGTGAGCCACTGTTACTTTAGACCAAAGGTCCAGGGTTGGCCTTATACTTTATACACGATGATTCACGCCAAAGATGACCAAAAACTCGTTGAAATGATATCTCAGATGGCTAAGTGTATAAATAACAATGATTTTAGAATCCTTAAAAGCTTGAAAGAGCTTAAAAAATCGTCTATACAATATTTCACCCATCTTTTCGATGAGTAATTTTCAGTTCTTTAGTTCGGCATATCTTTAGTTTTATATGGAGGCCCAGTTTTGACCTATTCGCCAATCGTCGAGGATTTTTTGGAAATTGTGACGACCCCTTCGCACTGCCTCAATGAGAGGGCTTTGGCCGACTTGATGAAATCGAAGCTGCAGGAGCTGGGCTGTCAAGTGGAAGAGGATTCGGCGGGCGCCAAAATCGGCGGCGACAGCGGCAACATCATCGCCCGTTTGCCTGGCGCCAAGTCGGCGGAAAGCGTTCTTTTTTCCGCTCACCTCGATCGGGTCTCAAACCCCGGTAAAATAACGCCTATCGTGAAAATTGACGAGGATAAGATTACTTCCGACGGAACAACCATTTTGGGCGCCGATGACGCCTCGGGTCTTGCGGCCGTCATTGACGGCATTCGGCGCTTGAAACAGTCCGGACTGGAACATGGCGAGGTGGAGATAGTTTTTACCGTAGCCGAAGAAATCGGACTTCAGGGCTCGGCCGCTATGGATTTGGGGCGACTTAAATCCAAAATAGCTTACGTGATCGACACCTCGGGAGACGTCGGAGTTTTAGTCAATCAAGCCCCAACGCAGAGAACAGTCAAAATTAGGATTCACGGCAAAAGCAGCCATGCGGGAATGGAGCCGGAGAAGGGCATAAACGCCATCAAGGCGGGGGCGGTGGCCCTATCGCGCTTAAGAGAAGGGCGCTTGTCGCCTATTACGACCTCAAACTTCGGAGTGATCCAGGGAGGCCAGGCCACCAACATCGTCTGCGACATGCTTTACCTCAAAGGCGAGGCTCGAAGCCATGATGAAGGAGAACTTTCGGCTTACTGCGAAGAAGTTGAGCAAACCTTTAGGAAGGCGGCTAAAGAGGCTGGAGCTACGGTGGAATTTGCTTGGAATTTGGAGTACTCGGCCTTTAAGGTGGCTAAGAAGGAAAGGGTGGTGACGGTTGCCTCCCAGGCTTTGGCGGCGCTGGGCCTAAAGGCTAAAATAGTGCGCGGCGGCGGAGGATTGGACGCCAATAACTTTAATTTAGCGGGAATTAAGAGCCTGGGTTTGTCTCCGGGTTATAAAAACGTCCATTCCCCCAATGAGTCGCAGAGCATCTCTCAACTAATTCTCTGCGGCCAAGCCGTATTCGAGATAATAAAGACGGTGGCTTTGCAAGGTTGATGCAAGAGGTTGAGATA
>JAISZP010000063.1 GCA_031269135.1 Deltaproteobacteria bacterium
GCCGAGATAGAGTTTTAGTTAAATTTGGATAGGTCTCTAAATCTTTTTCTTTACCAATTTTAAGGTCAGCCCAACGAATTTTATGCCGTTAGTTGAACAAGCGAAGCGTAACTCCAAACATTGTCCATAATCTTTAGCTTGTTGAAGGCCTTCCGTATAGTTATCGGCCTCGGATTCAGCTTCAACGACTACAAGACTCCTACCCTTGAAAACCAAGACATAATCCACCTTTAAGCTTCCCTGCCTTTGTCCTCTCGCGCCGACAAGTCTCCCCTCAGAAATGGAAAACTCCCGCCGATTCCGACTCTCCTTGACGACTGCCCAACCAGCACGGCTCCGACTCATGATGACGGCAAGCGACCTATACCATGCGCGTCAACGTCTGATGCGTGTGAAATAGCCATGTTTCTAATGTTTCTACGGTTCAACGAGCTCAAAAATCCCTGAAAGACGGCGTCGAAGCGGCACTCTTGACCTTTGCGCCAAAGCGTTTTGTAGTATGGGCCGAGGTGGGCAGCCAATGTCAGGGAGAACCACGCAATGATAAAATCAGCTACGCAGCACTTTTTTAAAATATCTTTGGCGTAAAAGTCGTAAGCGCTATTCATTGCCGACGCTCCTATAGATTAGTCGTATCGTGGTCCAAGGCTTGTGGTCTTTTAGTTTTTTTAGCCTGTCCAGTACGCTGCCTCGGCGATAGAGCGTCGTATCAAAAAAGTTATGGAAAAAAATTGTATTTGCAGAGTTGACTTGCGACGCCGAAACCTCGGCAACTAGACGGTTTTAGCGGGCAGGCCATAATTCGGCGACTTTCGACATGGTAAAAAATTTACTCCCAGCGGCTCCTAAATACTTGACAAATCGCTAATAGTGATTAACTTTTTCTTTGAAAAGATCCGGCCAGCTCCCGACGGCTCCGAAAAATTACTTGTTTGATCCTCCGGCCTTCTTTTCAGTGGTTTAAGTTTTTCTTTCCTTGTGAATTGAAAGCCTCATTTTTCGTCAACCCGCCATTTTAACTATATATTTTTAGGTGAACTTTACAATCCTGGGAACAATCGCCAAAAGCGACCTGCCGCCGCCCGAAAGGGCGCAGGCTTACGTAAAGATGTCGTAAATTCGACGGAAGGTAGCGTCAGAGATTTTCCGTGTTTTTTTATGTTTTGTATGTCTGAGTATCTCTTTTATATGCTTTAACCAAAACTTATATCGGCATAAGCATTGATCAGCTGGTCTAAAGTACCGGCTTTCTGGGATTTGATTTAAAAAAAATATAAACTATATCGTTGACTTAGTTTGCATTGTTTTGCTACAATCTGTCGCTTAACGGCGCCAGGGCCTAACGACCTGCGAGCGGTTCGGCTTGCATGATTGACTTATTGATCTATTGACTGATTGATGGATGGGTCGATTGATCGATCTTTGACTGATTGATGGATCGATTGGTCGCGGCCGCAGTTTCCATCCTGCCCACCAACCTTAATGCGTTGTCGCAGCTGACGCAAGAAAATGCGAGTCTCGATTTAATGGCCGTCTTAAACTGGAAAGCTAAAAGGCAATTATCCGAAAATCCCAACGCCGGCGCCGAATCTCTGACCAAAGCGGGAGAAGAATTATTGCAAGCGGGTTTTCTTGCGGATTCTCTGGATTTTTTTCAAAAAGCTTCGAACAACGATATGCTGCGACAAATTTTGAAACTGGCCGTCGAGCAAGGGGATTTTTTTCTTTACACCAAAGCTCGTTCAGCTTTAAAAGTCGAACCAGAATTAGACGATCTGAAGTCCTTGGCGGACAACGCTTCCCAAAGCGGTTTGTTTCTGCACAAGTCTAAGGCGGAGGCTTTAATTGAAGAATTAAGCCTCAAAACCGCAAAATGACCACCAACCATCATCTCGACGAGGAGTAGCCAGAAAAAGGTTATTTCTTTGAGGCAAAACAATTTTTTGTCGTTGGAAGTTTTTTCTTTATGAGTAAAAAGGCTGATTATTACGATGTGCTCGGCATCAACCGAGGCGCCGATCAAGAGACCATCAAGAAAGCGTACCGTTCTTTGGCCCTAAAGCATCACCCTGACCGCAACCCCGGCGATCAGCAAGCCGAAGAGCGTTTTAAAGAAGCCGCTGAAGCCTATGAGGTGCTAAGCGATCCGGAAAAGCGGCATCTATATGATCAATATGGCCATGAAGGTTTGAACCGCTCGGGGTTCCAAGGTTTTCAGGGCTTCGGCGACATCTTTTCCGCCTTCGGGGACGTCTTCGGCGACATCTTCGGAAACGGGGGAGGGCGTTCCGGTCCTAGGCGCGGTCGTGATGTGGGCATCGAGATCGTCATCGACTATGTCGACGCCTACAACGGGTGCGAAACCAAGGTCAAGATACCAAGAATCGAATCTTGCGAGGTCTGCGGCGGCACAGGTTCCAAGAGCCGCTCTCGGACCGTTTGCCCCAAATGCAACGGCAAAGGCCAGGTCTTTCAGGGCATGGGCTTTATTCGCATGGCCGTCACTTGCAATAATTGCCACGGCACCGGCGAATTCGCTTCCGACCCTTGCCACGAATGCGGCGGTCAAGGCCGCATCAGGCGCAATCGAGAGCTTTCCGTTCAAGTGCCGGCCGGCGTCAGCACCGGAGCCCGCTTGAGGATCCGCGGCGAAGGCGAACCCGGCATGTTGGGCGGAGATAACGGCGATCTGTATGTGGAGATTGCCGTCCGTCATCATGAAAAGTTTGGACGTGAAAGAAACCACGTCCTTTTGGAATGCAAGATCGACATGGTCATGGCGGCTCTCGGCGGCGAAATCGAAGTGCCTACCGTCAACGGCGAAAT
>JAISZP010000088.1 GCA_031269135.1 Deltaproteobacteria bacterium
AAACCTTTTAGAGATGGCCTTGACGGCCGACCCGCGCATGCAGGTGGTGCCGGCTCATATCTGGACTCCTTGGTTTTCGCTGTTTGGTTCCAAGAGCGGCTTCGACGCCGTGGAAGAGTGTTTCGGCGATTTAAGCTCCCACATAACGGCTTTAGAGACCGGATTATCCAGCGACCCGGCCATGAACCGCCTCATTTCCGCTTTAGATCGATACGCCATGATCTCCTCATCCGACGCCCACAGTCCTCAAAATCTCGGTCGAGAAGCGACCGTCATCGAGGGTCCGCCAAGCTGGGAAAACTTGGTGGACGCGCTCCAAGGAGGCTCTCATCTTTTAGGCACGGTCGAATTTTTCCCGGAAGAAGGAAAATACCATCTAGATGGACACTCCGACTGCGGACCCGCGCTGACCCCGGAGGATACCGCCAAATATAACGGTCTGTGCCCGGTTTGCGGAAAACCTGTGACCATAGGCGTTTTAAGCCGAGTCTTGGAATTATCCGACCGCACCCAAGTTCCGGAGGGGATCTTAAAGCCCGATTGGCACATTCTGCCGCTTAAAGAAGTGCTCTGCCAGATACTCGACAGAGGTCCCACAGCCCGCGACGTCGAAACGCGCTACTTTGAACTCGTCGAAAAATTCGGCAGCGAATTCAATCTTCTTTTGTCCACTCCCATCGACGACATCAAAGACAACGCCGGCGCCATTTTGGCCAGAGCCATCGAAAAAATGCGCTTAGGCGACATCGAGATACAAGGGGGATACGACGGCAAGTTCGGAAAGATCACCGTCATTGGAAAACAAGAAAGAATAACGTACTCCGGTCAAGGAATGCTTTTCGCTTCCTCGCCGAAAACCGCTCCCGGCGAATCCAGACCCGCCCGGGGACGACCTAAAGGCTCGACCAAAAAGAACTCGTCTAGTTCTTCAAGCTCGTCGAACTCTTCAAGTTCGTCTAGTTCCGCCGCGAACCCCATCGTCAAAAGAAGAAGCGCCTCTGAAGGCTCGATCCTATCGGAACTGACCGAGCAGCAACTGGCGGCGGTCACTTACGGCGGACAGACGCTGGCCATCAACGCGGGACCAGGCTCTGGAAAAACCATGGTCTTAATCCGCAGGACGGCTTGGCTTTTAAGAAAGCAAATCGTCGAGCCCGAGGCTCTGCTGCTTACCACTTACACCAAAAAGGCCGCTGAAGCTTTGACGGAACGCATAAAAGTCATCGTCCCGGATCTCGCCCATAAGGTTAGGGTGGGAACTCTTCACTCGGTCGCCTTGGATATCGCTTCCAGAGGACAAAACGGCTTTTCGCTCGCTTCCGAACAACAGCTTCTGACCATCTCGGCCCTAGCCGCGTCCCGCTGCAACCTTTCCCCGAAAAAGTTTCAATCGCTTCTCTCGCTCCACAAAAACCTCCAAAACCCGCAAATAAGCGACGGCGCCTTAATGGTCGCCTTCGACTATCATCAAGCGAGATTAAAAGAGCAAAACCTCTGGGACTTCGACGATCTGATAGAGGCGGCGACCAGCAAGGCCGATCCCCACGAATTTAAAGCCGTCTTGGTCGACGAATTCCAGGATTTCTCATTCGCTCAGTTCAAACTCTTATGCGCCCTTTCCGTCGGCGGACTTCTCACCGTCATAGGCGACCCGGACCAAAGCATCTACGGCTTCAGAGGGGCCATGAAAAACCCGGTCGCCCAGCTCTCCGGCGAGCGCCCGGATTTGACCTCAATGGATTTAACCCTCAACTTCCGCTCCACCCAATTCATATGTCAACTCAGTCAAGCCGCGCGTCCAAGCCAGGGTCTGCAAAGAAAACCCTTTCACACCGGCAGATGTGATAAAATTGGACGGGCCGTCTTTAAAGATCCCCAGTCGGAGTCCAACTGGGTGGTGTCGAGGATCGTCAGTCACTTAGGCGTCACGAACCTTGGAGCGCAAGGTTCCGCCCGAGCCGACCGGGAAGCGATCGACGACTTGGGCCTAAGCGACATAGCCGTCATCTTTCGGTTAAGACAACAAGGACAATACTTCGCCAAGTCTCTCAATTCGGTCGGTCTGGCTTGGCAGATGGCCGGAGAGCAAGAGCACACCGCCACCGACAATTTGGACTTCAAAGCCGATAAAATAAACCTGCTGACAATGCACGCCTCAAAAGGCTTGGAATTTAAACTGGTCTTTGTGGTAGGCTTGGAAGAAGGCTTATGTCCCTATGAATTAGGCGACGACGACAATCTCGACGAGGAAAAGCGCCTTTTTTACGTAGCGGTCAGCAGAGCCAAGCATAGGCTCTATCTTACCCGCGCAACCAGCAGGATAATATACGGCAAACATCTGTCCGGCGCTCCGTCGTCCTTTTGGCTCAATCTCCCTAAAGAAATATTGTCGGAACATCAGCACAAGTCCTCCAACATCAAACTGACGCCGAAGCCTAGCCGCCTTTTTTAAGCGCCTGTCGTTTCGAAGGCTTTGATGTTCCGTCAAGATGACGATGGTCCTCTAATGGTGACGGAAATATGATTTCATCA
>JAISZP010000101.1 GCA_031269135.1 Deltaproteobacteria bacterium
CCCAGCGGGGTTGTAGAGCCGCCGCCCCAACCGGATTGCGGGGTCGCGGGGCCGTTTTCAGACCGCCCTACACCCGGAGATGACCTGAACGCTTTGGTCGTTCTCCGAAAATCTTGACCGGGTCCGGCTCTTCTTCATCAAGCGGCGCCGCTCTGGAAACTCGGTTTTACGGTTCGTGATTGATTGCATGACGGCATCGCAATTGGGACAGTTTTTTCGCTCGTCGGCATGTCATGCCGGTCTTTGCTCGCTACGGCTCGCCTTTGAGCCGCCAAAACCTATGAACAATCAAAACCTTTGAGCCATCAAAACCTTTGAACCGCCAAAACATATGAACCGCCAAAACCTAAACCTCAGGAACTAAGATGCTTTTAGTGGACAAGAAAAAAAATATCGACTTTTTGCATAGATTGAAATCTACGGCACATTTTTTTCAAATGTTGACTGGACAGGCTTTTTATGGTTTAATATCCGATTACTTTCATGAAAGGTGTTTTTCATCTTTCTGAAGACATCAAGATATAAGGCGTCGACTTACGCGCGCCTACATTTGAACCGCGACATATTTTGGAGATCCCGATGAAAAAAGATATTCACCCAAAGTACAAAGAGGTCACCGCCACCTGCGCCTGCGGCAGCGAATTCACCACAGGGTCCGTCTTAGACAACATCAAGGTTGAAATCTGCTCAGCCTGCCATCCGTTCTTCACCGGAAAACAAAAACTCATCGATACCGCCGGAAGAGTCGAACGCTTCCAGCGCAAATACGCCAACACTCCTCAGCCTACGGCCAAGAAGAAGAAATAACGGTCTCCGATGCCTTTGCCCGCGCCTTACGCTAAAATCAGCCTTTTTGCCGCCGGTCTTTGGTTAGGAGCGGACAGCAAGCCCAAGATTGGAGGTCAAGCGGTTTTAAACGGCGTTATGATGCGCAGCGACGACTGCTGGACAGTGGCGGTAAGAACTCAGGACGGCGCCCTTGCGACCCAGACGACCCCGCACCGCTCTTGGACAAAAAAGCGCAAGCTCTTTGGACGACCGATGATCCGAGGAGCTGTCGTGCTTTTGGAATCATTGGTCATTGGTTTTAAAGCTTTAAATTTTTCGGCTGAAGTCGCCGCCGCAGATATTGACGCCCAAGAAGCTAAAGCGAAAGAAGCCAAAGCCAAAGAAGCCGCAGCTCCCGCAAAATCCGAAAGCCTGCAAACCGCCGTCAACGATGTTGAAGGCGTTTGCGCGGCTAAAGAAGGCGCTCGCCAAGACGACAACATCATAGACGAAAAACTCCAAGACGGCAATATCATAGACGACAATATCATGGATGAGTCCAGAAGCGTTTCTTCCGGCGACAGCATTTCCGCGCAAGGGTCTTGTCGCGCAGACGACGAAAGCTCTCAAGCCGCCGAAATCGCTCCCGAGAACTCAAACAGCCGCAGCCCCCAACAAACTCCAGCTGCCCGGCAAGCTGCTTCAATCGCTCCCTCCCTTGCTCGGAAACCTAAAGAGCTAGATTCAAAGACTATAGAGACGAAAACTATAGACCCTGAAACTTTAGATTCAAAACCTAAACAATCGAAGTCTTTAGGCGCTCTAAGCATGATTATATCATTGCTGAGCGGATTATTGCTGGCTGTCGCCCTTTTTGTCGCCCTACCGCATTTTTTGAGCGTTTTATTCGGCAGATACGCCGGATTTAACGAATCGAATTTCAGCTTCCACATTTTAGATGGACTTTTAAAGTTCGGCATCTTTTTAGCTTATGTCTGGGCGATCGGTTTGATTCCGGAAATAGGCCGGGTTTACGCTTATCACGGCGCCGAACACAAGGCCATACATGTCTTGGAAGCCGGACTTGCGCTCACCGCCGACAACGCGCGTCCTTTCCCCACTTGGCATCCTCGGTGCGGGACGGCTTTCATTTTTTTGGTGTTGGCCTTCAGCATCCTTTTTTTCGCTATTCTCTTTCCGCTGGTTTTTCCTTTCGAAAATCTCAGCGCCGTTCCAAGAGCTTTGGCCGGAGTCGGCATAAAGACTCTTTTGACGCTTCCCTTGGCGGCATTCGCCTATGAGATCACCAGGCTCGCCGGACGCCCGAAAGCCAACGTCTTTTGGCGAACCTTGGTCTGGCCCGGCCTAATGCTGCAGAAGCTAACCACCCGTCAACCCGACGACAGCCAATTGGAAGTGGCTTTTTGCTCGCTTTTAGCCGCTCTGAACAGTCGTCCATCCAATACAGTCCCAACTGACTCGGTTCCCCCATGTCCATCGATCTGACAGAACTTTCCGAACTGCAACAGCGCTATCAAGCTTTAGAGCTTGACCTTCAAAACCCCGACTTGGCTAAAAACCAAAAGCTGTATTCGGCCTCCGCCCGACGCCTGACCGAACTTGGTCGCCTTTTGAATCTGAAACAAAAGCTCAAAAAAGTCGATGAACATCTTCAAGACGCCCGAAATTTACAGTTAGACCAAAATCCTGAAATTAGAGAGCTGGCCTCAGACGAAATCCAGACTTTGACGTTGGAAAAATCTAATTTGGAGGAAGATTTGAAGGTCTTGTTGCTGCCCCGCGACCCTAACGACGATAAAAACATCATCGTGGAAATCCGGGCCGGCACCGGCGGAGACGAAGCCTCTCTTTTCGCCGCCGACTTGTTTCGAATGTATCACCGCTTCGCCGAGACCATGCATTGGAAGACGGAAATTCTAAGCCAAAATCAAACAGACACCGGAGGATTTAGGGAGATAATCTTCAGCATCGAAGGAGATGGCGTCTACAGCCGTCTCAAGCTCGAAAGCGGAGTCCACCGAGTCCAGAGAGTCCCCACCACCGAGACCCAGGGGCGCATCCACACCTCCACCGTAACGGTCGCCATCTTGCCGGAGGCTGAGGAAGTGGAGGTGGACATCAAACCTGAAGATGTGAGAGTCGACGTCTACCGCTCTTCAGGCCCAGGCGGACAAAGCGTCAACACCACCGACTCGGCCGTCAGGGTCACCCACATCCAAACAGGGCTGGTGGTGACCTGTCAAGATGAAAAATCGCAGCTGAAAAATAAATTAAAAGCCTTGAAAGTCTTAAGGGCCAGGTTGTATGACCGAATAAACGCCGAAAATCGAAACAAGATAAGCGAAGAGAGACGAGAGCAAGTCGGAACCGGGGACCGCAGCGAACGAATCCGCACCTACAATTTTCCCCAGGGCCGGATGACCGACCACAGGGTCGGGCTGACGCTCTATCGACTGAACGAAATCCTAAACGGCGACTTGACTGAGGTCATTACGAAGGTCGGGAACTTTTATCAGACCAAAGCCCTTTTATCCGCGGATAAATCCAATGGCTGACAAAACCTGGAACGTCGCGGACATCTTGGCGACCACCGCGGATTTTTTAGCCAAAAAAAACCCCAGTTCGCCCAGACTTGAAGCTGAGCTGCTTTTGTCCGAAGTGTTGGGACTAAAAAGGGTCCAGCTATACATCAATTTTGAAAGAATCTTGACCACAAGCGAAGTCGACGCTTATCGAGAACTCGTGCGCCGCCGCGCCGCCCGCGAGCCGATAGCTTACATTCTGGGGCGCAAGGAATTCTATAAGCTTGATTTGACCGTCTCGCCTTCCACGCTGATCCCTCGTCCTGAAACAGAGCATTTAGTGGATGAAGCGATCAGAATTCTAAAAAGGCTCAATCTCGCTCAGGCCAAAGTGGCCGACATCGGCTGCGGAAGCGGCGCCATCGCTCTGGCGCTGGCCTCCAATTTGCCTCAGATTACGGTGAGCGCGGTGGATATCTCCGCCGAGGCCTTGGAAGTCGCCGAGCAAAACGCTAAAAAACATAACCTCGCCGAGAGGATCCGATTTTTCGCCGGCGATCTGACCGAACCGCTTGTCGGCGAGCGTTTTGATGTCATCTGCGCGAATCTTCCCTACATACCTCATGAGGAAATGGCGAATTTAGCGCCCGATGTCGCCCTTTTCGAACCCAAATCCGCCTTGGACGGAGGCGTCGACGGGCTTGAGCCGATTCAAAAGTTGCTGACCAACGTAACTGATTTTCTTTCGCCGCAAGGGCACTTGCTTTTGGAGATCTGGCCAAGCTCGATCGGCAAGCTGCAAGAGCTAGCCGGACGATTCGGCCTTAACCCTCAAGAACCGGTGCTGGATTACTCGAAAAAACCCCGCATCTTTGTGGCGTCGATTGCCCCTGCTTCAAGCTGATATCGGATCAAGCCGATACCGCTTCAAGCTGATATTGCTTCAAGGCCTTTAAGTGCAGCCCTTTCGCCGTAACCGTCGAGCGCTCGACGTTTCTTGCTTTTCGTCTGCGCTTTTTCTTTTTCGGTTTTTAGCCTCTGGTTATTGGTCTTTGGTTTTTAGTCTGCGGTTTTTAGCCTGCGGTTTTCATATCGGCTTTTTCAGCGATTTAAGCTCGGTTTAGAAGTCAATTTTCCAAGCTTTTTTTTCAATCCCTTATTCCTACTGACCCAACTCATTGTGGGGAACTTTTTAGGCTTTCCTATGGCTTCCTCCCATCATATTCGCCCAAATCTTTTTCTCTTGAAGTTTCGCCCCATTAACCTGCAATGCCTTAGGCGCGTGGCGCGTTTTGGTTTGATGCTTTTTGTCTTTCTGACTGTTTGGCTTGGATTGCAGGCGCCTTCGGCGGCCCAATCGGAGAACGCTTCTTTAGCCGAGGCGAAGAAAGTTTTGCTTTTAGCCTCCGCCGACGAACTCGGCGATAGTTATCTGACCCAGCTCGATAGGGCCTTGGTCTTAGCTTACCGCGCAAGCTACGAAACGCCGTTCGACCCGCAAGTCTATAAGTTTTTGGGACGACTCTCCGAGATTAGGTCCCTTTTCACCTCCGACCCCTCAGAACGCCAGGACCTCGATCAAACGGCCTTGGCCCACTTCGCCCATTCGGAACAGCTCGAGCGCGAACGCAGTCGTCAGGCCAAAGAGCGCTCGGCGAGTCAAAACTCGGCAAGTCCTGGCTCGGCAAATCAAGGCTCGCCAGGTCAAGGCTTCATTGACGGCGAAAAAGTCGGCGGCGACGACGGCGCCTATTCAGACCCAAATCTCTCCGAACTCACTTGGGAGGCGAGACTCCGGCGCGGTGAAGCAACTTTACAAGAGCTGACCCGGCGCTACACCGCCGAAAACTTGG
>JAISZP010000040.1 GCA_031269135.1 Deltaproteobacteria bacterium
ATCTCAGGACCTGTCCCTGAAAATTTGACGATAACGAAACTGACGATTTCCGATTCCGTCGGCGTCTTTCTTTACGCCGACAAGCTCCAGCTCGACGCCAAACCCCTCTCTCTGCTGGACGAAACGATTGAAGTGACGCTTCTCAAAGCCGAAGGCTTAAACGTAAGCCGAAGGCCGGTAGTTTCGCCTCGAAAAAAAGACGACGACGATAAAGGCTCCTTCGGCTATTCGGTGATAGCCCACTTGGAAGTCGCAGAGAGCGAATTGAATTCTTTAGTCTTCGCCCCTTCCCTCCCGAGTTCCCGTCAAGGCGAGCTTTCGCTCATCTCGGATCTGAAGTGGCTTGAAGGCGCCCTCACCTTCGAGCTGGACGGCAAGTGGCTGGATGACGACGGCCAAGGCGTTGCGGCTAAAGCCTCTTTGACTCAAGGGCAAAACGGCGAGAGCGACGCGCTGAGTCTTGACGTCAAGGTCAGCGACGGACCGGACGGAACCTTCAGCCACCTTTTAGGCCGACCTGATTGGCCGAAGTGGACCATGGCCCTAACCGGCCAAGGCCCGATGGACGGCTGGCGGGGAGAGGCTCGTCTGACTCTTGCGCGGCAGTCCGATGAGTTTGAAGACTCTCAGAAACGACAGCCCTCTGAGCAAAATGAGCCGCCGTCTAACCAAAATGAGCAGCCCTCCGAGCAAAATGAGCCGCCGTCTGAGCAAAATCAGCAGCCGTCTAACCAAAATGTGCAGCCCTCCGAGCAAAATCAGCAGACCCAAACCAGCAGGCCGCCAAGCGTCAATCAAACGCCAAACACCGACTCTTCAGAGATAGCCTTTTTGACGCTTGGACTTGCCGGGAAAACCGGCTCGATTCGTCGCGACCTGATTGAAGACCCGAATTTTTCCGTTGACGCCAAGCTGACGGCCGGCCCCCAAGCCCCGTTACCGGACGCAATCACCAGCCGCCTTGGCCATGGCTTGACGGCCGACGCCCAAATGGCGCTTAAAGGGCGAACTATAAAAGCCGGCCTTTCACTCGACAGCCCAAACGCTCTCTTGGATATCCCAGACTTGGAGTTTACCTGGGAGCATGAGCGCCCTCGCGCTCTAACGGCGAAAGGCCATTTGGACTTTGACGTATTTAATGTGCTTCCGCAGCTAGCTTCGGCGCAAAACTCGCAAAATCAAAGCAGCCCTCAGTCCGCTGCCCTTACCCAGCCGACTCTTGTCGACGCCTCCGCTGCAGATAAGCAGTTCGAAAAAGATTTAGTCGCAGGAGCGGGCCAAGACTCAAAAAGACAGGATTCGGAAAGTTTAGACTCGGAAAAGCAAGATTCGGAAAGATTAGGCTCCGAAAGATTAGCCGGCGATTTCAATCTAAGACTACTCGCCCAGCCCGACTCGCTTGCCATTGAAACTTTTTCCTTGGAGAGCGTTGGTTTCAGCCTCAAGGCCGACGGCCTTCTATCTAAAAACGGCGAAAGAAAGCTTCAGGCGACTTTAGATGTGGAAAAAAACAGCCCTTGGTTGAAACTTGCCGATAAATTCGCAAGTTCCGGCGACCCGGCGCCCATCGCCTTAGATCTCGCTTTCACTCAGGCGCCTGACGGCGATTTTACTCTAAAGGCCGATGCCCAGGCTTCCGATATTAACCCCTTCTATCAGCGTCTCCGCGGCCCCGTCCGTGCCCAAATCATCGGCTTCGGAAAAACCCAGAACTTTGAGCTCAAGCTCGACGTCGATAGTCCCGCCCTTGAGACCACAACGCATCTATTTCAAAACTTCACCTCGGCTCTTGGCGGCAAGATTGCCCGCGACGACCAAAACTTCACTTTTAAAGGAGAACTCCAAGTCGGCGCCGGCGAAACAGTCCTTGAAAAAGAGCTTGACTTATCCACTCGGATAGATTTAGCCTCCCGCGGGCCGGGAGATCTAGAGCTTACCCTCAAAGAGCTAAGCTTTGACGGTGATGGAGGGGAGACTCTTTCCCTTAAAAGCAAACTTTTTTCTTTAAACATAAGTCCTTCACGCCCCCCGGTTTTAGACGGCGCTCTCTCTTTGGACATCAACGACTGGAAAGTGGTCTCAAACATAACAGGCATCAATTTCACCGGTCTTCCCGGAAAGTTGGAATTCGACTTCAAAAAAGGGACTTCTTCCGGACCCGAAGCCAACGCCGACGTCAGTCTCGCCTCTTTTTCGGTCGGAGAAAACTTTTCCGTTGAAGATCTTACCCTGGCGCTGTCGGCTAAAAATTACCTTTCGGCGCCTTTCTTCGATCTGTCTGTTTCCGCCGGAGAAGGAAAGATTGGCGCGACTTCCTTTAGTTCCGGAACAATAGCGGCCTCAGGAGAAGGTCAAAACGGAGAGGTCTCCGTCGCCCTCAAAGAACCATCGGGCGGCCTCTTAGCAGACATAAGCGGCACTTACGATCTTACCAAAAAACAGGCGCACCTGGCGACTCTCAAGCTGGCGCCTCCCCAGCTGCCGGAGCCGCTAAGCCTCAAGAGTCCGACTACCATACACTTCGGCGATACTCCATCTTCGATTTCTTTTCTCTATGGGAAAACGGCGGATCTAACCATCTCCGGCGCCGTTAATCCTCTGCACGCGAAGATTGAGCTTCGCAACCTCGATTTGTCAATCTTGGAGCATTTCACCGATCAATCGATTCCTAAAGGGAAAGCCGACCTGACGGCTGAGTATTTTCAAGACGGAAGAGGAACGTTTGATTTTAAAACGGAATTTTCAGCTCCGGCCACCATTGAAGGACTGCCTAGAACAATAGTGGCGAACGCCCAGGGAACATTGCGCGACGCCAGAGACCTTTCGGGAAAGATAACCGTCGGCTCTCGAAACACAAAAGAAGTGACGCTTTCCTACCAATTGCCCATGACCCCGGCCGGACGCTTTTTCAAGCCGAACCTGACCGCGCCGTTGAAGGCGTCGCTTAACTGGAACGGAGAGGTGCTTCCGCTTTGGAGTCTGCTGAACATAGCCGACCGCAACCTAACCGGAAAGCTTGATTTAAAACTCCTAATCGAAGGAACCTTGAACGAACCCAAACCGCAACTGGATCTCTACTTAGCAGGCGCGACTTACCAAGACCTGATCACTGGCCTGTTGATTTCAGACATTAATTTAGAGGCCCACAACGATAAAGACGCCATCACCATTCTCGCCGAGGGTTCCGACCAGCAAAGCGGTCATGTGGCCGTCTCCGGCGCCGTCACCCCTTTCGGCGATCCGCCCGGCATCTCGCTCAGAGCGCAAGTCATGCGTCTGGCGCCGCTGCACCGAGACGACTTTTCCATGATCCTCAGCGCGCTGGCCACCATCGAAGGGCCTTTCAAAGAGCTGAAGATGACGGTCAACGCGGTGATAGAAGAAGCGGAGATTAATTTAGATTACGCCAAGGGCCGCTCGTCCGTCAAAACTCTTCCGATTGAAAAGCCGCAGGCCGCTTCAGGAGGACCAAGCTTGGATCTGTCGATAGATTTGCCCAGACAAATCTTCATCAGAGGCAAAGGTCTCGACAGCGAATGGGGCGGACAGATGCATATAGGCGGGACCGCTTCATCGCCTATAATGTCGGGCTCAATTAAACCCTTGCGCGGAACGTTCGAGCTGTTGTCGAAACTCTTCACATTTACGGGCGGAGAAATCAAATTCCAAGAGGGGCCTAAACTAAACCCGCTCTTAAATATCGAACTCACCCGCCAGACTAGCGATATAACGGCCATAGTGCGAGTAAGCGGGACTCTGTCTAACCCAAAACTCTCTTGGGAAAGCCAGCCGCCTTTCCCGTCGGATGAGGTATTGTCGCGGGTTTTATTCGGCAAGAGCGTCTCCCAGCTAAGCCGTGTCGAAGCTTTGCAGCTGGCCAATAGTTTAAGGGTAATGGCAGGCTTGGGAGGACCAATCGTCTTGACGGTCATAAACAACCTTCGCGACACTCTCCATTTAAGCGTGCTTAGAGTCAGCGACGCGGGTTCCCAGAACGATTCAAACCGCATTTTAGACAGCAACAGCTTTCGAGACAACTTAGGACTCGACGACGGCGCGGATAAAACTCAGGATTCGCCTACCATTGAAGCCGGTCGTTACCTCAGCGACAACGTCTACGTGGGAGTGGAGCAAAACCTATCAGACAACAGCACCGGCGTTAGGGTGGAAGTGGAACTCTCCCCGAGCCTGACTCTGCAGAGCCTTACCTCTTCCGATTCAAGTCGTGTAGGCTTAGGCTGGAAGAAAGACTATTAAGACAGCTGCCGCTGCGGAAGAGTTTATAAATTTCACTGAAAATGTATCTATACCGAAAATTATCTGCCTTAAAGTTTATCAACTCATTTAAACATAAATTCTATACCCTAAATCAAACTGCTTCGCCGACTCATGAGACGACGCTTTTTCTCGCCGCTTTCGACTTGATTTTTCCTCTCTCGTTTAGATCAGTAAAACGTCATTAGGCTGTGGTTTTCCAGCCCTCACCCCCGGCTCATGAATCAAAAAAATCTTTTTTCTGATTCTCGGTAAAAATTGGCCCTACTGGAGCTAATAATTTCAAAAGTTGAATTGCTGTTAATCAATCAATCCAACCAACCCACAATCGCGCAATCCCGCAAAAAAATAAAATTTTCTCCAGAAAATGTGGTATAATAAAAAATTACAGTTCGCCATGCGGCATCGACGAAATTATTAAGTATAATTAATTGGTCATCTGCAATTTGATATTTAGCTTGAGAACCACCGTCACCTAAAAGCTGCCGGAAGGCGTCGGCTTTTGTTCGGTAGGAAATCCGATTCAATTAAGTCCGATTCAATTTATGATCCAATCGATTTTTAAGATCATAGCGATTTTCAAGATCGTAGCTGTTTTTAATATCATAGAGATTTGATAGGCTTTACTGGAGATTCTCCACACTGGAGATTCTCCATGTTTTTATGGTTCGAGTATGTGTTTTTATATTCAAACCAAAATCATTATGGATATACGTATTTATCGCTAGATTAAAGACTATAAGTGTTCCGCAATTTAATTTATAAACTTCCGCAAAAACTATCTATCATTTCATTTTCTATTCATCACTTTCACTTTTTTATAAAAACAGCCTCCTTCTTTAAGACAAAGAAGATCGCAGCTGTACATACATTTTACTAGCAGGGCGCAATCATTCAATTGTGATGCTTGCCGGTTTTTTTATCTTATCCACCCTTTTGGCGCTTTTCGCCTAAAAAGCATACATAGAGGATTTATGGCCGGACATGTCTTAATCATCGACTATGGCTCGCAAGTGACTCAGCTCATCGCCAGAAAGACCAGAGCTCTGGG
>JAISZP010000129.1 GCA_031269135.1 Deltaproteobacteria bacterium
GCGCCCGATGCGACTAGGGTAGGTGGAGCCGCGCTTTGGATTCCGGCGACGTCTTCAGGCGAAACGCCGCCGTCCGACAGCTTAAGGGAAGCATTCGATCATCCAAGACTTTGATCATCCAAGACGTTGATTGTCCAAGACATTGATTATCCAAGACATTGATTGTCCAAAACATTGACTGTCTAAGACATTGATTGTCCAAAACATTGATCATCCAAAACATTGCTCGCTTCAATAACCCATTTGTTTAAGAGCATTTTGAGCTGGGGCATAACCTTGTTCCGCGGATGCTCGAATCAGTTCCAGCGCTTTGTCTCGGTCCAGCGGCACGTCTTTGCCGTCATAGTACATAAGGCCGAGCGCGTATTGAGCAGTGGGATGACCTTCGTCGGCGGCCATCTCAAATCAAGCGCGGCGTTCCGAATCGAGTATGGGGCGCCTGTTTTAAGCATATGTTTCGGTCGAATTGCGCCTGCCGTTGCGCTCGGACGCCGCCCGCGCTTAAAGAGGTCGGGTCTCCGCCGACGCCGCAGCGTCGGTCTTAAGCTTAACGACGACGCAGCGGGCAGGATGCGGTTTTCCCTGGTCGACCTAGGCTTTCGCAAGCCCATGGATTTGGCCGTGATGCAATTAACTAATGATAGCTTAATTTATCGCCTATTGCCAGTACTATATAAAACTCTCGGCAGAGTTCATAGACGCCTCCGCAAACTCGGCGGCGTCGCTCGGCTACAGTTTGCCTTCCTGCACCGCATTCTTGACCTCTTGGATAAGTTGGGGCATATTTATTTTACCGACAGGATAGAGCGGGATTTTATCCAAATGAATATACTGGCGCGGGCAATAAAAATCCGGAAGCCCCGCCGCCCGAATGGCCTCTCTGAGAGGCGCCAGATCTATGGTCTGCTCTTCGGTCACCAACACCAACTTTTCCCCTCGCCTCTGGTCGTCCAAGGCCAGCACCGCTTGCTGACGCCCAGGCCAAAGTTGGTTCACGACCTCTTCCACCGCGACCAAAGAGATCATCTCGCCTGCGATTTTGGCGAACCTTTTGTGTCTGCCTTGAATAAAGACGAACCCGTCGTCATCAAGCGTCACAATATCGCCGGTATTATGCCAGCCGTCAGGCGGCGGCACTATCACGCCGGGATTTTCAGGGTATATGTAACCCATCATGACGTTGGGGCCTTTGACGTGGATGATGCCGCCGGAGGCTACGCCTTCCACCGGTTCCACCTTGGTTTGCAGACCCGGCCAGACCTGACCGCAAGAACCCAGTTTAAAGTTTGACGGCGTGTTTATGGAAATGGCCGGAGAGGTCTCCGTCACCCCGTAACCCTCTAAAATTCTTACCCCGAACTCTCTGGAATACAGATCGTGAGTCCTAGTCTTGATGCGCTCGGAACCCGCCAGAAGGTAGCGCAAATGCTGGAAATCCAGCTGGTTGGCTTCCCTGGCCCAGGCGTTGGCGAAGGTGTCGCTGGCGACCAACAAGGTCGATTTCGTTTCATACACCAAGCTCGGGATAGTGTGAGCGTGGAGAGGACTCAAGTACAAAAAGCACTTCGAACCCGTCAGAACCGGCATCAGAAACAACAGATTCAGGCCCATGGTATGAAACAGAGGCATGGCGTCGAATATTATGTCGTCGCCGGTGAAGCCGAAACAGGTTATGGTTTGGTAATTGTTCGACAAAAGGCTTATGTGACTGTGAGCCACTCCCTTGGGAAGTCCTTCGGAGCCGGAGGTGAAGACTATGACCGCGACGTCGGCCGGTTTCGACAGATGACTGTCGCCGCCGAATTTGACTTTCAGGCGATCGAGTCTGCTGAAGTTGTAGCCGTCGATATGGACTATGGAGGCTCTGACTGAAGCGAACATTTTTCCTAAGCCGGAATCAGTCAAAAAAGATTTTGAGGTCAGGATGGTTTTGATTTGAGCGGTCTTCAAAGCGGCGCTCAACAGAGACGGCCCTTGAGTGTAATTGAGCAGCACAGGGACCCGGCCGATCGACCAGAGAGCGAACATGGCCAAGGCGTTCAACGAGCTGTTGGGCAGCACGAGTCCCACATGCTCGCCCGGAGCGGTGAAATCCTTGAATTTAGAGGCGTAGAGTCTGGCCTCGTCGATAAATTCACCATAAGAAAAGGTTTTGCGGCTGGCGTCCTCAAGCATCACCTTATCTTTTCCCCAGGTGCGGGCGCATTTAAGCAAACTCACCCAGATGTTTCGAGTGTATTCGTCTTTTCTGGCGAAAAAACGAGCTTCCAGCATCTTTCTATGAAGAGTCTTAGCCAGCTTGCGCTTGCGCTCCATACGCCCCAGACCTTCTGTTTGGGGCGGCTCCAATAAAGCCGGCGGGTGAAAAAAGACGTTGGTCTTGACTTGTCTGGGTTTGTGGTGAAGCGTCTCCACCTGACCGAAACATGTGTACTGCGGGCCGTCGATGCAGGCGAACTGCACCGCAGCTTTAGTCTCGTAAGCGAATACGGAAGCTTCCTGAGTGATTTTCATTATGGTCGAAGAGATGGCGGTCACCGCCTCGGGAAAGACGACCACCACGCGGTTTTCGGCTAACTCCTCTTTAATGCCGACGTCATCCAAAGGCTTATCATAATCGATGTAGATAATCTTGCAAAAAAGCGACAAAAGGTTTATTAAGCAGCCTCTCGGCCAAGCCTTATCCAACACCAGCGTCAATGGGGCGTCGATCATCGACCCCAAGATGACGGCGTCTAAACGACTGGTGCGGTTGGACACCACCAATAGACCGCCTTCAGTGGATTTGCAGTGTTCTAAACCCTGAACGTCAGGTCTGAACAACAGCCAAATGACGAAACGAACCAAAAGCTTGGCCAATTTAATAGTTCTAGGAGTTCTGCCGAAGATTCTACAACAAAGAGGCTGCATATTTTACCCCCTCCACCGGGAGTAAGCGTCGTCTCGGTGGACAATGTTAGTGGTATAGCGGGAAAAGGAACTAGATGAGAGCGCTCGAAAAAAAATTGAATTGAATTCAGGCAAGCGCCTTGGCATTCGGTGAAGAGGCGCTTTAAAACAATATATCTGTCGGCTTGGAGTCGGCAACTGCGGTCAAGGTAAATGCGAAAACGCGAAACACAAGAAAAATCGCTGATTGGGCTAAAGAGCCGCAATTCCAAGTCGTCGTTTAAACTTGGAACTGCGTCTTAGGGTCAATATTTACTTGG
>JAISZP010000183.1 GCA_031269135.1 Deltaproteobacteria bacterium
AAGCCCATGAAAAGCTCGTTGCGTCTTAAGGTCTCTCCTACGGAAGTGGGAGGCGACTGCCCTTGATAGCGAAGAAAGTTGTAAGCCGGAGGCACCGCGCCGTACAGAGAGGAGTACAACAACTTTTCGCCCGAGCCGTCGAGCACGTTCAAGGTGCAGCCGTCGGCTATGAAGACGCCGGTCGCGATGCGAGGGATCATGCTCATGACGACGTCGACTTCAATGGTGGCGGCCAGCGATTTTCCAAGATCGCTCAAGACGTTTAAGACGCTGATGCGTTTTCTGGTGTCGGAGGCCAATTGGTTGGTCTTGATGGCCAGCGACAGCTGGTTGCTCACCGCTTCCATCACCAACGAGTTGGGACTGGAATTGAGCACGCAGCTGTTTTGACACAAGACGGTCAAAATCCCGTAACAGGTCTTGTCGTCCGAGATCGGAACGATGGCCAGACACGACAAATAAGGAGCGAAATATTCTTGCCACTGCGGGGGAAGGTTTTTTAAATCCAGCTCGTCGGCCAGAAGCGATTGCCGGTTGGTGATGGCGCGGTCGAAAAAGGTGTCGGAGACCAATAAAGGTTCTTTGGGAATGGTTAGGTCGTCTATGGGATAAGGAGTCAATTTGCGGTTTTCGCGATTCAAAAACAGCAGCAGGGTTTTGTCGAGGCCCAGTTGAAACTTGAGCAAGCTTAGAAAGTTGGCGACCTTGGCCTCAAACTGGATGTTGGAGTTGGCAAGGCGAATCAGTTTGGCTAAAAAAGTCGCGACGTCGTTAGCCATTGAACTAAAAGGCATCGTGTCTGTCCCTTGGCTCGGAGGCCAAAGCTATGGCCTGCTTGTAAATATCTTCGTAGGCTTGAGCCGATCTCTCCCAAGAATAGTCCTTGAGCATGCATCTTTGCATGAGTTTTCGCCAGTTGTCTTGGTCGTCGAATTGGTTTATAGCCGTGGTCAAAGCCGTCAAGAGAGCAGGTGGAGAGTAATCCGAGAATTTGAACCCGGTGCCTTCGCCGGGTTTGGTCAGTTCGTCGACGACCGTGTCGTCAAGCCCTCCGGTGGCCCTGGTGACTGGGACGGTCCCGAATTTTAGGGCGTAAAGTTGCTCCAATCCGCAGGGTTCGAAGCGGGAAGGGGCGAGAAAAATATCGGCGCCGGCGATGATCTGGTGGGTTAGGGCCGGATCGTAGCTGAGCTTCAACCCGACCTTGCCGGGATTGTTTTGAACGATCTGCCTTAAAAAGGAGATGTATTGGTCGTCTCCGGTTCCCATGAAAACCAGCTTCAACGGGAGCTCCAAAAGGTTGGGCATGGCGGTGGCGATCAAGTCCAAGCCTTTGCGGCTCAGCAGACGGCTGACCATGGCCACTATCGGCTCCGGCCCGGGATCTATGCCGTATAAAGCCGACAGGTTGTCTCGGCAGACTTTTTTCCCCTCCATCCGGTCGCAGCAGTAATTGGCCGGCAGGTATCGATCCTTGGCCGGGTCCCACAACTCGTAATCGACCCCATGAAGAACGCTTCTTAAGTCTTTGCGCCTTTCTTTAATCAGCCCTTCCAAGCCTTTGCCGTATTCCGGTCCCATGGTTTCTTTGGCGTAACTATGGCTGACGGTCGAGATGAGGTGCGCTCCCAACAGTCCGCCTTTGGTCAGGTTCAATTGGCCATGGAACTCCAAGCCCTGGAAGGTGAAATAGCTCCAATCAAGACCGGTCATGGTGAAATCGTAGTAGGGGAAGGTGCCCTGGTTGGCTAAGTTATGGTAAGTGAAAATTGTGCCGGTCGAAGAGATGGAGGGGTATTTTGAGGAAAACACCTTAAAGTACATCGGAAGCAAGGCCGTAGGCCAGTCGTGACTGTGGACCACGGTGGGCTGAGCGGGGTCTATCAAGCTGCGGAGGGCCGCAAAGGCGGCTTTGGAAAAAAATATGAAACGTTCGGCGTTGTCGTCGTAATCCCCGAATTCGTTTCCATATATCCCTGGGCGGTCGAAAAAATCATTGCAGCCGACAGTGATTATGGAATGCTCTCCCGGGAGTCGTAATTCGTGAAATTCAGCCGTCCGGCGACTGATCGACAGGTCTATCTCTTGATTGAGGTGAGGTAAGGGGGTGAGCGAGAAGTCTTGCGGCATTCGATATTTCGGCACCAATACAGTGACTTGGTGACCCAAGGCGGTCAAAGCCTTCGGCAGGTGGTAGGAAATATCTCCCAAGCCGCCGACCCTGGAGCATGGCAGGGCTTCTGGAGTCACGAAAAATATTCGCATAGCTTCTCACTGGTCGGAACAGAGTCCGTCGTTGTATTTTTGCAGTAATAGAACCTCAATAATAAGCGGCAAATTAACGGTTGTTCATAGATATCCCTACGAAGGGTTCGAAAACGGCGCAAATTAAGTCTCTCTTGAAAATGATTGATGCCGCCTATGCAGACCTGCCGCTTATTCAAGGCTGCCGGCTAGGCAAGGCGTCGACCGGCAAGGCGTCGCCCCTGGTTCGCCTCTGGTCGGTCATGAAAGGCGGGGCATATTTAACGGCAAGAATTTGATGAAAAAGAACGAATAATAGTTAAAGACAGTCGGATTTAGAAGAACTGCCGGGCATCTGTTTAGGCCGAAAGAAATCAGGCTGAAAGAAAATTAGGCCAAGAGCGAATAGGCCAAGAGCAAATAGGCTGGCGAAATTGCGGACGAATATGAACTCTCGTCAGCCGGTATAGCCGTTTTCTTCGTGGATGTAGTTGACTATAGTCTCGAGAGTTTCTTCGAGATTGTTGTTGTCGATTTGACAAGTGGCCACCGCTTCGTGTCCGCCGCCGCCGAAATGGAGAGCGATGGAACCCAGGTTGGCTTGGCTGTCGCGGTTGATGATGCTGTTGCCCAGAGCCAGAGCGACGTTGGCGGTCTCTCGGCCCCAGGTGACGTGGATGCTGACTTTGCACTCGGGGAAAAGAGTGTAGGGCAAAAAGCGGTTGCCTGGGTAAATAATCTTTTGGTCCCTAAGATCGATGATGAGGACCTGACCTATCAGACGGGAGCAGTTTCTCAGCATGTTTATGTAGAAATCAGCTTGACCAAAGTATAAATCGCATCTTTCCTTCACGTCGGGATCTTGAAGAATCTGCGTGGCGGTCATGGTCCGGCACATTTCAATCATCGATTCCATTAGGGCGTAGTTGGAGATCCTAAAGTTGCGAAAACGCCCTAACCCTGTCCTGGGGTCCATTAAAAAGCCGATCAACACCCAGCCGAGAGGGTATTCGATCTCGTGCACCGTCAGATTGGCGCTGTCGACTTTGTCGACAGCCTCCATCATGGGGTCCCAGTGCGAGGAGTACCGAGAAGGACCGCCTAAAAACTCGTAGATCACCCTAGCGCAAGAAGGGGCGATGCGGGACATGCCTCGATAGGAGATGGTGCCAAGTCTCTCTCCTTCGCTGGTGTGATGGTCGAACCACATGCCCGCCCCATTCGAGTATGGGACATTCGCTAAGATGTCATTGGGACCTATCTGAATTAGGCCGTCTTGTATGTCTTTCGGGTGAACAAATTGGTAACTGTCTATCAAGCCCGCTTCTTTGAGCAACGCGCCACAAGCTAGGCCATCAAAGTCAGATCTGGTAACCAAACGCATGATTTGCCTCGACAAATTCCCACCTAGGTAGCGGCTAACACGATGGGCTAAAGCAGAATAATATGACGGAAAGGAAAATTGATTGTTGACGTCGAAAATTGGATTTAAACTTATAAAAAACGAATGATTGCAGCGTCGGTAATCTTTGCTGCGTTATTCACTTGTCATGCCAAGCCGGGTTCGTCTTAAAGGCGGTTTTTTCGGGAACCAATGAGCCAAAATGATAAGTGGACTATCGGCAAAGGTATCTTATCGACAATTCTACTATAGTTTAGATTTATTGTCCAGAGGTTGAGGGCATTAATGGGCATTATCGGCGCAATTGGGGAAACGACCATTCGAAATGATGAAAGTTTTAAAAAGATTTTGAGAGTTCGGAATCCGCTGATTACGCGGGGTTTATTTACTCAAAATAAATTAAGCGCTCTTATTTAAATCCGTTTGTCTTTTTTGAGCGCGGCGCCGCGGCGGGCAATTGCGGCGGCCCTATTGAAAACCTATTGAAATAAGATTGAAATCCGATGGAAACCAGATTTGCCCACGGTTTTAAACCGCTTCAAACCCTAGAAAA
>JAISZP010000209.1 GCA_031269135.1 Deltaproteobacteria bacterium
TAAAGCCGATCAAACATCAACGTTCGCCTGATTTTGCCGAGACGAAAAAACGATATGTCTTCTCTTTTTCCCTGCGCCAAAAACTGACTCGAATCGCTCAGCCTAATCGTGCGGCTCAGTCATCGCCAAAACAACGTGCTGAGATTATTTCCACTCCACGCTTGTTTTCATCTTTCCTCTCCAAATTATCCCTATCTCTTTTGATATTAATACACCCTTTCAGCAGGCGAATTCGTTTCCAAAAAATTTACCTCACCTAAATTCGCCGCAATCTAAAATTGCTTCAACCTCAGGTTTCTGCAACCTATTAAGGATGCTCCCGCTGATGATCCCGCCAGCTCGGCGCTTTATAATGGTTAAAACCATTTGAATCGCTAGCGACCTGGGTTCGGAGGATCAACGCGGCCTACTTGATTTGAGTTCGATCTTTCTTAAATTCATGCGCTGGACGCCGCCTGTCTCAGCACTTTAATAGTTTATCCGGCGAATAGTTTTCCTTGCAAATAATTTATCTGGTCACGAAAAGCTGACGTAAAACATAAAATGTCGCGGCCGAAACTCTTATCAAGGGATTATTGTTTTAAGGCGCCAAGGTTTTTTTAGGCGCCAAGGTTTTAAAGTGCTAGGGTTTCAACATATTAGGTTCAACGCCTCTAGATTTCCCATAGGTCATTTAATTAAAGAAAAAATTATTCATGATTTAACGACTAGACCCGGCAGAGGCAGCTTGTCTCAAAGGAAGATTTAGAGTATAATATCACCGATGATATACAGGCTCAGTCGCGATCGGAGTCGGCGCGACATTTGACGTAGCGACGTCTGACGGTCTTAAAACCGTCTCTTGGAAATATTGCAAATAGCCAAACATTTGCTTGGCGGTTTCCGACGACTTATCAAAATTTCGAGCTGCGCAGTTGGAATCTTCGGAAGCTTGCCGGATTTCATCTTAATAAACGCTTTTTTTTGTTGTCGATTAGGCTTTTAGTTTTCATTCGGCGGGAGTTTTCTTGGCCTTTCATAAGACTAAATTTCAGGATGCCGGAGCGAACGCAAATCCCGCAGAAGCTGAAAATCTAAACCGATGACAAGGCTTCCGGCGAGCTGATGGCCGGATTTAGCCTTGAGTTTTTGGCAAGATAAGTTAAGCGGCGCGGTTAGATAAGCGCTCAAGAGTTCAGACGGTTCAAGCGTTTGCTTCCCTTCGGCAGGTGGCCGTGCTTGCACTATGAGAGTCGCTCTTTATTCCTGCAGCCTACTGCCGGCGAGTCGTTCCTTACAGCTAACAAAGCGGCTGCATAATGTGATTACGATAGACAGGTTTTACTTGGCGGCCCTGTCTATAATTCGACATAATGAAGATGGGGCGCCGATCGCCGCAAACAAGCGATACCATCTTGTCTTAATCGCGTGTCAGCCTAGCCCTTTGAGGTGCGACCATGAAGGACCTGCCTCTCGGAGTCGATGATTTTTCTGAGATTAGCGATGTCGACAACAATTATTATGCCGACAAGACGCATCTTCTGCATAAGCTAGTCAAATCGCCTATGCAGTATTTTCTGTCTCGGCCCCGCCGTTTCGGTAAAACCCTCTTGGCGAATACCCTTATGGCCATCCTGGAAGGACGTCGGGATCTCTTTAAGGGGCTTTGGATCGACGGCTCGGATTACCGCTGGACGCCGTATCCGGTTATATATGTTGGAAATGAACTTGATTGATTCTAGATCCCCCGAGTCGATGAAGTCCAGCTTATTAAGCTTCTTGAACAGAATCGCTAAACATGAAGGCCAGATTATTCAAGAACCCTCGCCAGTCGTCTTTTTATCCTCACTTATATGGGCGCTTTACGAGAAATACAAGCGACATGTGGCTATTCTCATTGATGAATACGACGCTCCGATCCTTGACAACATCGATAAACCTGAGTTGGCCAACGAAATCCGTTCTGAACTGGATAAGTTTTATAGCTCGTTGAAAACTAATGAGGACAAACTGGGGCTTGTTTTTATGACTGGCGTATGCAGGTTCAGCAAATCCTCCATTTTTTCCGGCTTAACCAACCTCAGCGATATTACCTTCGATCCGTCTTTTGCGGATATCTGCGGTTTTAACTATGATGAATTAAACGCTCTTTTGGAAGATCGCCTGGACGACGCCCTGGAGAATCTTAAAAACAAAAAGGCTATAGCTCCTAACGCTGCGGGGAAACATTTGAAAAAAGTGATTGAACGGTGGTATGACGGGTACTCTTGGGACGGGAAAACCAAGGTCTACAATCCCTGGTGCATGCTCTATTTTTTTCATTCGCATGAATTCTCAGACTACTGGCATCAATCAGGGTCGCCCACTTTTTTAAAAAAACTGATCGACTTGCAGCCGACAGTTTTTGATTTGTCTAAAAAGATCGCTCCTATGAAGAGTGGGGATATCCAGATCGATAAAATCGACCAAATTGATCCGGCTTCTTTTATGCTGCAAACCGGCTACTTGACCGTCAAAGAGATCGCATCTGAATCGAAAGATGAGAACTCTTTTGTTCTTGGCGTTCCTAACTTGGAAGTGAAGGCTTCACTTGTGCCGCTGCTGCTTTCGATCGAGAGGCCCAATAAATTGTGGTTGGCCATAAAGCTAAGCCTACAGATGGTGAAGGCGCTGTTTAAGCAAGACGCAGCCGGATTCGAGAAAGCCTTTAGCGATTATCTGACTCGGCACAATTGCGATTCCAATGCCTCCGAGAAGCATTGC
>JAISZP010000220.1 GCA_031269135.1 Deltaproteobacteria bacterium
GGGACGGGTTGCCGTTAGGAAAAGTGGATCTTTTAATGTAAAAACTTCCGATGGAATCAAGACTGTAAGTTGGAAGCATTGCCGTCTTGTTCAGAGAGGCGATGGGTATGAGTATTCGAGGGTTGAGAAAAAGCAACCTCCAATTCCTCCCCTAGGCTAAAGCCTAGGGGTTTGCTTGTGGAAATTTTATGAATAAGGCTTTCACCGGAAAGGCTTTCACGAGGAAGGCTTTCACCAGAAAGACCTTCGCCAACAAGACATTTGTCTAAAAGACATTTATTATAGATGCTCTCGCCGGATAGTCGGCGACCGCACCGACCACCGGTGAAGTCCCGTTCGTCTTTGCTCCGCTCTCCAACAGTCCGCCGCCGATCCGGCGACGACGTCGGCTTTGTCTTGGCGAATCGACGACGTTTAGAGCGCGGACAGCTCTTCAGGCATGTCGGACAGTTCTTTAGGCGAACACGAACTTTATCGAGAGATGTTTTTGTCGGTCGGATGCAATTAATCCTTGAGATTGGAGGAAGATGAAATTTTATGTAGTAATATTAAACATTTAAAAACAGCCTCAATAGTTGAGTTACGACAATTTTTAGCAGTTCTTGACTCTGACCGCATTTGGTTTATAATTTAAAAATGAGCTGGATAATATATCCATTGCTTGAGCAGACGTAAAATCACGCAAAATGACATGATTTTCAGCTTTAGAAAGGAATATGGAGTCCATTCAAAGATACAACGGCGACAATTTAAGACAGATTTTGCCGCTGTAAGGAAAAAAAGAAAAATTAGCCGTTTGGAAAAAATCTTTAAAGTTCTAATTCTTAATTTCTCAAAAATTGGAATGCTATATTTTCTTATAGCTAAAGTTGTTGACCTTGCCCAAAGATAACCGGCCAAAGATCGCTTGTTTGATGGCTGATTGGTTGTCTTTATAATAACTGCATGTGAACAGCCTACATGCTTTAATGAAAATGATAAGAAAAAATATTGATATGATAAGAAAAATTCCGACAAAAAATCTTGAAGTTGGCATGTTCGTCTCAGATGTGGGCAGAACCTGGTTTAATCATCCATGGAAAACAAAAAGCCGCCTCTTGACTGAACGTAGCGAAATAGACGAGCTTATCAAATTTGGAATTGAAGAAGTTTATATCGACACTGAAAAGTCGAAAAAAATACAGAAGCCTAAAGAGCCTTTCAAGCAGCTGCCTAATACGATAAACCCCAGGGCGGCTCGAAACGTCGTTAAGATCGAGAAGCCCGATCCGGTGGTTCCCCTTGAAATAGAGTTTCCCAAGGCGGCTAAAGCCTACACCAAAGCTTTGGACACTTCCAAGGCTTTGGTGGCGGCCTGTCGTATGAACAAGAGGATTGAAGTCAGCGAGGTCCAGGAAAACGTCGATGAATTGGTCGAAAGCGTCTCTCGCAACCCTGACGCTCTTACCGCTTTGATAAAGCTTAGGCATTTCGACGATTACACCTACACTCACTGCTTAAACGTTTCGGTGTTGGCCATATCCGCCGGCAAAACGCTCGGTTTGTCTCACAATGAGCTTAAGATCTTGGGACTGGGCACGATGTTTCACGATCTGGGAAAACTGCGCATCCCCGACAACATTCTAAACAAGCCCGGCAAATTGACCGACGAAGAGTTTTCCGTAATGCGCAGCCATGCGGCTCTGTCGGCGGAGATTTTGCTGGAACAAAACTTGAACGTCGATGACAAAGTCATACAGGTCGCTCGTTTTCACCACGAGCGAATCGACGGAAGCGGCTATCCGGACCACCTCCAAGGCGAGGAAATACCCTCTTTGGCGACCATCTGCGGTCTTTCCGACGTCTATGACGCTCTCACCTCCGACCGCGTTTATCACAAAGGGATGTTGCCGCACGACGCCTTAAAGTTCATTTACAGCCTCAGGGGCACCCACTTTCAACCGGACTGGGTCGATCGATTTGTTCAGAGCGTCGGGATCTATCCTCCGGGTTCGGTGGTGGAACTCAATACCGGACACTTGGCGGTGGTGATGGAAGTCAACAACCGCTCTCTTTTGACTCCTTTAATTAAAATTGTGGCCGATCCTCATGCTCAGCTATACACCAGACCAAAGCTTGTGGATCTGAGCAAACCGGCCGAGAGCCAGGGCTGGTCGATCAGCAAGGTCGTCCCGCCCAGCAACGTCAGCTTCGAACCATCTTCATTCTTCAACATAACGGAACCGGAAGCTTGACCGAACTTTCGCTTGCCCGTCGGCAAGAAAAACTTTCGCTCTGAAAGTCCTATCGCTTTTCATCTTCCAAATTCAATACTCTCGCGCCCCTGATTGATTTCATCAGCATTTTTTGGAGAATGCCGTGTCCCTATATCCCATTGCCAGCGAGTCTGAAGCTAAAGATAGGCTAGCTCTCGTACGTCATCAGATCGACGAGGCTTTAAGGGTAAGTTCGCGGCCGAAAGATGACGTCAAGCTCTTAGCCGTCAGCAAGACCTTTTACGATGAAATCCTGCCCTTCTACCGAGCGGGACAATTGATTTTTGGGGAAAATTACATGCAGGAAGCTAGGGACAAGGTCCCTAGATTTCCCGACGACATCGAGTGGCACTTTATCGGGCGCCTGCAAACCAATAAGGCCAGGCACGCGGTCAATCTTTTCAGCGTCGTGCAGACCCTGGACAAGTTGGAGCTGGCCGCCGAACTCGACAAACGACTGCTTAATTTAGAATCGACTCTTGATGTTTACATACAGATAAACATCTCTGGCGAGGACAGCAAAAACGGCTTATCTCCCGAGGCCCTGCCCGCCTTTTTGGAGGGGCTGGAGAGGTTTTCCACCCTGCATGTGGTAGGCCTGATGACCATGGCGCCCTATGATCCGGATCCTGAACTCTCAAGACCTCACTATGCGGCTTTACGGGAGCTGCGCGACAAGCATGCGCCTCGCTTGAAAGGGCTTAGCATGGGAATGAGCGATGATTTTCCGGTGGCGATAAGCGAAGGGGCGACGATTGTGAGGGTGGGAAGGGCTTTGTTTGGGATTAGGAGAAGGGGCTAAATATAGGTTTTAGAATAATGGTTTTGGAGAATCGTCTTCGAATAATTCCGGTCTTAGCGCAAAGCTCTTCGGGAAACGCTCAAAAAGTGACTTATTGTGTCGGCTAGGGGAACTGACAAGGTAAAACAGGAAAAGCGGCCTGATTGCCGCCGCTGCAGCCACTACTATATCACTTGGGAGCAAAATATGCCCCATGGTTGCCGAGCGTTCGGATTTAAGAGTCGATACCTGCCGCATGTTCAGGTTTTTCAAACCTCCGGCGAGCAGTGTCGGCTTTTTTCTCCTAGAAAAGTCCACTCCGGAAAGTAGCATTACAATTCAGCATTGCAACATCGCTTTTTTTTTAAGCAGACGCGTCCGCTCTTAATTTTTTGAGTTCATCTTCAACGATAAGCTCGCTCTCCTTTTTTTAGATTCTGGCCAGCAAAGAAGCGTAAGCTCTTTTCAGCCGCTCTTGGATTTCGGCAAAGCCTTTCGACTTTTGAGCTATGATCATTCGAATGCAATCCAGCGCCATCC
>JAISZP010000250.1 GCA_031269135.1 Deltaproteobacteria bacterium
GCGGCAATCCTGGCCCCTAAGGCGTGCGCCTCGGCGACCGTAAGACGCGCGTCGATGACGAGATCGACTATGACCATGCGAAACGGGCCGGAACGACGGGTGCGAAGTCTACGGTATCCGTGAACCTTAGGAGTCATTTCTTTGATGTGATCTTTAATTAATTGTAGTTCGGCTGGAGTGAGGCTGTGGTCGACCAGGCAAGCGGCGGCGTCCCATCCGAGAGAGATGCCGGTTTTGATTATGAGCATGGCGACGGCAAGGGCGCATAAACCGTCGATTCTGGATAAATTCAAAGAAGGATCGATGGCCCTTCCGATTTCAACCGTCAGCAGGGCCACAAAGATGCCGCTTGAGGTATAAACATCGGTCCTGAGGTGCCAGCCGTCAGCCGTCAAGGCCGGAGAACCCGTCAGGGCGCCGACTTTAAACAAGTAGTTTGAAATCACTATGTTCACGATAGTGGAGATGAGCATCACCGCAAGGCCAAGATGAAGCGAGGGGAGTTCCCTGCCGGCGATCAAACCCTCTATTGATTGCCTGACGATGAACAGGCCTCCGACGACAATCAAAAGCGCTTCAAAGAGGGCCGCCAGGTTTTCGGTCTTGCCGTGCCCGAACGGGTGGTCGTAATCAGGCGGGGAATCAGAGACCTTAACCGCTCCCCAGGCCATAAACGAGGCCATAAGATCGAGAAAAGAGTGAACAGCCTCTGAAATAATGGCCACCGACCCTGAAAGCCAACCAGCGATGAGCTTTATGACGATCAGGCCCGAATTCGAAGCGATGGAAACGACCGCGCATCTTGTCTTGCTGGGAACGACAGCGTTGGAGGACTCTTTACTCATAAGCCCCGGCGGACCATCAGATCCTTCACCTTCGGCTTGATCTCCAAGGCCGCCGACTCAGCCTCAAGTTTGGTGTCGAAAGGACCCAAAGCCAACGTCCACATGCCGCTTTTTAAAAGAGGAAAGGCGTCAGTGTCCAATAGTTCAAACTCAAGACCCTTCTTTTTGTAGCGGGCCTGAGACTGCTCGGCCTCAGTCCTCGCCCTTTTGGGGATCGATTCCACGATGACCAGCCAGACCTGCGGCGGGGCGACCTCAATCTCGGCGGTGGGCGGAGAAACGGCCTGGGTCAAGCTGGAACCCGCGGACTGAGTAGTGCCGCCGGTCGATGTAGCGCTAGCGCCCGAAGCGGCGGCTGAGTTTTCGGCGCCGGAATTCGCCTGGGAAGGCTGGGCGTCAGTCGTCGTCGTCGGCTCGGTCTGCGGTTGTTGATTGGTTTGAGCAACCGTCGGCGCGGCATTCTTCGCCTCCAACAACTCTTTTGGAATTGGTGGAGAACCCAGCCAAACCACTATGCCATAGGCGATTGCTACAGCTATCAGCCAAGAGAGGATCGACAGCTCCAATATCGGTCCCTTGTGGAGGACACGGGATTGGTAGCGTGACTTTTTCCTGCTCCTGGAAAACTTGCGGCACAAGTAGCGGCCAGGGGCCAGAAACAGGTCTTTAAGCATCTCGCTTCACCTCGAGCCTTTAATAGGCTCTTGTCTAGTAGGCTCTCGTCCAGACCTCGAAGAGGCCTTCAGCAGCCTTGAGTACAAGGTGTCAAAAAATATTTTCATATAACGATTATACCCTCTTGCTTTAGTTAAAGTCAACCTCCGGCTAAGAAATTTCGCCTTAATTCGCTTCAATTGGTCTTCCAAAGGTAAGATGTAAGACTACTGTTCAGAATTTCAGCGACAAACTAAAGCGCTCGCCAAATAGAGAGCTGTCTAACCCAAATCTATAAGGCGCTTAGACTCGCAAGAGCGTTAATCAAAATATCTTTTATGACATTTTATGTTGATAAAATCCATTTTTATCAAATATTAAGCCGACAATTCAGATTACATATCGACAAAGCTTGTTTAAACTGTTTTAATAACATTAAGCTAAAAAATATTTATTTCATGTGAATATCGACATTACAATATTTTCTGCATATAAGAAAATCTGAAATGAGGCTTAAGATCTTCCTCTTTATATATTTTATAATTATTTTTAAGATATAAATTTAAAGCTTTTATATTTTGATCTCTGGTGTGTATCTTATAAGTATTAGATGGAAGCTCTGTTTCAATTGCTGTTAAAAGCTTTTGACCTAAACCTTTACCTTGACAATTTGGATCAACAACTAATTTAGAGATAAAGGTAACATCTTCTACTTTCTCACCACGCACAGAACCAATGATACGTCCGGTTTCGTCGGTGGCCTGTAAAAACGTGAATGTTTCAAACTCGCGAATCAAGTCGTCGAGCGTTTGCACTAAGGGTCCTATCGTAAAATCGTTAATGAATTCAGCCTCTTCCCAAAAAGCCTTTTTTTGGAGTTCCAAAATCAGCGGTAGAGCGTCTTTCTGGGCGGGTTGAATCGTAATCTCCGAACTGGTCATAAAAACCTCATCGTCATAATAAATCTCTTTGTCTAAGCAAAGAAAAAGGTCAAAACCAAGTAAATGCGGCTATTGAATAGGCAATTGAATGCGGCAGAGGGAGCGAGTCGGTCGGCGCTTGATCGGGTCTAAACGAATCCATTAAATTTCTCGCTTGCCTCGTGTTATTATGCCACTGCGGCAGCGCAAACTCAACATCATTTTACGTTTAGGATCCTAAACAGCTCAAAGGGCCGCAAATTGAGGCGTCAAAACAAACATTGGGCAAGCGAAAATAAACCGGCAACAAAGATAAACCGACAAAAAGGGCTATCCATACGACAGGGCTAAAGCTGCGCCTTCCGACATCGATAGTCCGCCTTGCGAAGTAAACCGCCTTGCTCGGCAATCCGCCTAACCCGTCAAGCCGCTAGCGCAACAATTCGGCCTAACCTGGCAAGCCCCTAGCCTAGCGCAATCCGGCCTAGCTTGACAATCCTGAGCCGCCCAACTGTCGGTAACGGCAAAAAAAACGCGACAGAAGCTCAGAGAGTCTAATTTTATTCTGTGGACCACCTATTAGTTATTTTTTCTTTAAAAATTATTAAAAAACTGCTAAAGTTATTTTCTAAGCCCTTATTGCTAAATATGGCGTTTCATGCAACGAGAACTACCGCTTGATAGCCTAGCGATCTTCAGCGATTGAATTCACCCGACCGTCCGTCATTAAACCGTTCGTCGCCAAACCATTTCGTCATTAAACCGTCCGTCGCCAAACCGTTTACGTTATAGAGGTAAAATATGCGTTTTCCTTTCATCGCTTTTCTTTCGGTTTTATCTTCCTTGCTTGTGCTGTGTTTGTTTTCTCAGGCAATGGCTCAGAAAATCCTACCCACTGATCCCAAAGTTGATGTATCGTCGCCATTGAAGGCGGTGTCGGTTGAACTTTTCGTCGATATCGACGGGCAAAAGGCTCACGCAAGGCTCAAACACAAAGTGAAGAATTCTTCTTCCTCCCCGCAGGAACTCGACTTCATGATGCCTCTTCCCCTCGAAGGCGCTGTGACGGACTTGATTTTGGTCGCCAACGGGCAGGAAATGGTCGGCAACATCTACTCGAAAGAAGAGGCTTTCGGCATCTACCAAGAGATTGTCCAAAGACGACGCGACCCCGCTCTTTTAGAGTACGCCGGCCGAGGTCTATACCGAGCCAGGGTCTTTCCTGTCCCAGCCGGCGAGACCATCACCTTGGAACTCTCCATGGATTATCTGCTTCCGAAAGAAAGCGGCAAAGTGACTTTTCACTACCCTCTTTCCAACCCATTGACGAAGGGACATACTTTAGACAGCCAAGAGGTTTTGGTGAACCTCAAAGGAGAATCGATCGGAGGGATCTATTCCCCCACCGAGGATGCGGTGATTGCCGCCAACAGCGGCGGGGCGACTGTTTCTCTTAAAAAATCTCAATCGGCGGCTATTTCTGATTTTAAACTCTATTTTCAACAAGACGCCGGTCCATTGGGCGGTTTGATCCTGAGCCATAAGCCAAGCGATGAAGACGGCTTTTTTCTCTTTTTGGCCGAACCTAACGCCCAGCAAAAAACCAAGATAATCCCCAAAACGGTCATCTTCATTCTCGACTGCTCCGGCTCGATGGCGGGCGTCAAATTCGAGCAGGCTCAAGGGGCTTTGCGGTTTGTGCTGGAACGGCTCAATCAGGAAGATAATTTCAATTTAGTGACTTTTGAATCGACCGTAGACACCTTTAAACCTGAAAACTTCCCGATGAATCCTGAAAACCGCAATCAGGCTTTGGACTACATCGACAACCTTCGGCCCGGCGGCGCCACCAACATCGAGGGCGCCTTAAAATGGGCTTTCAAGCTGGTCAATTCAGGTCAACCGACATATGTGATCTTTTTGACGGACGGAGAGGCCACGGAGGGAGAAACCGGGGAAATGGCGCTGTACAAGATCTTCGAGAGCTTAAATACCGATAAAGACGCCAAATTCTTCTCTTTCGGAGTCGGCTATGACGTAAACTCGCGACTCTTGGAGCGTCTGTCGAGCCAAGCTCACGGCTTTTGCACTTTCATCGGCGAACAAGAAAACCTTGAAGAAAAGGTGTCTTTGTTTTTCTCCAAGATGTCGACTCCGGTGCTGACCAGCCCTGAACTTACAATATCGACTAAGACCAACCGACTTATTCCAGCCAAACTTCCCGACATTTTCATGGGAGGTCAGACGTTGGTGGTCGGTCGTTACCCCAAAGGCGGAGAGGTCACTTTTAAACTCAGCGGCAAAGACGCCGAAGACGACGTGGTCTTCAGCTATCCGGCGCAGCTGACTTCCCAGCCGAACGACGGTGGAGAGTTCGTCGCCCAGCTCTGGGCGCAAAGGCGCATAGGCGAGTTGATCGAACAGATAGATCTCGGCGGACAAAACTCCGAACTGGCCGAAGAACTGCTTAATCTCTCGAAACGTTACGGGATAATGACTCCTTACACCAGCTTTTTGGCCTTGGAAAACCAGTCGCTGACGGATGTCGAGCTGCAGCAAAACAAAACCCGGCAAAACCTGGGAGCTCTTTCGGAAGTCACCGGCTCTTGGGCGAACGAACAGAGAAGCGAAAAGGAAGCTTATAAAAGCTCTGCAATGGCGGCGCCTGCGCCGGCGGCTGACGCAATCCAGTCCGATCTTCACCGGTTTGGCGGCGAAGAAAGCGATTACGCCATTGAAAATATAAATCCCCCTGTGAATTTAGCCGGACGCGCCTTTTTCAATAAACAGGGACAATGGCTTGAAGGTTCGCTTACCGAGGAAAGCATAAAAAACGCCACCGTGGTGGAGAAATTTTCTGAGGATTACTTCAAACTGGCCGGCCGTCTAAACTCAAGCCAGATGGTCTGGCTGACCCAGAGCGAACCGATCATCTTCAACTTTGAAGGCGTCGACTATTTAGTTCAAAACCCAAAAGATAGCTGACGGCGAAGAGCCGAAGCTTTAGTTTTAGCTTTAGCTTTAGCTTTAAGAAAACATGATCTTGTTTCGATCGTCAAGCGTCAAGCTTTAAGCTTTAAGCTTTAAGCATTAAGCATTAAGCATTAAGCGTTAAGCGCCGCTCGGTCAGTCTTAGCGGAGCCTTGTCCTGAACCTGAACCTGCTGGAACGGCCCGGAAACTGCCCGGAAACGGCACGGTAACTGCCAGGAAACAACACCGGTTCCGCTCCATTTTCGGAGGCTGTGCGCAAACCGCAGGCGCTTGTCCGTCAGGCAAGCGCTTGGGACGGCGGCTCAGCCAATCCACGGCTTGATGAAATCTTTAGCTCTCGCTCCATTGGACAAGTGATTCAGTAAAGCGCTTCCAAAGATGACGGCGTCAGGCTTGACTTCCAAAGCCGCCAGTTGGCTGGGATCCTTGAGTCCGAAACCCAGGGCCAAAGGAAGGGTAAAGGCGTTTTTGGCTCTTTTAAGAGTCGCATCAACCTGGGCGGCCAGCGCATCTCTGACCCCGGTGGTGCCCAATACCGACACCACATAGACATAACCCTTCGCCACCGGGGCATAGCGGGCCATGCGCTCCGAGGTAGTATTGGGGCCGACCAGCGGCACTAAATCGATATCGGCCTCTTGGAAAGCTTTTAAAAAAGGGCCGGATTCCTCAAGAGGCACATCCGGGACAATCACCCCGGCCACCTTGGCCGTTTTAAGGGTCGCCGCCAGCAGTTCCAAACTATTGGCTAAAACCGTTTGGGGGTCGTCGCCTGCGGCCTCTTTCCAAGCGTGCTGGATCAAAGGATTGGCGTAGCTCATCAAGACTATGGGAACGGATATGTCCGCCGTTTTTAAGCCTGATAGGATATAGTCGATATCCACGCCGTTTTCGAGGGCTTTTTGGCTTGCCGCCGCCACCACCGGCCCATCGGCCACAGGATCGGAAAAAGGAATGCCGATTTCGATGATGTCCGCCCCATTTTCAGCCAATTCTTTCAAGGCCTCCCAAAAACTCGATTTGTCCGG
>JAISZP010000272.1 GCA_031269135.1 Deltaproteobacteria bacterium
GTATTAAGAGCGTCGTTGGCAAGATCCTCGCTGTTAAGTTCATCGCCGGCAAGATCCTCGTTGGCAAGAGCATAGCCCGCAAGTTTATCGCCGCCGACGGGTGAGTCCTGTTCGCCCGACGCGTGAGGTGGGCCGAAATTTTGGCGAGAGCCGCAATTTTGTGGAGAGTCCCCATTTTGGCGAGAGCCGCAATCTTGACGAGCATCGCAATTTCGACCAAGTTCTTCGTTTATCAACCTGTGAGTGTAATCAAAGGTGGCGCCTAGAATTTGACCTCCGGGGACGTCTTTGAAAGTGCCGGATATTCTTCGGTTAAGACGCATTTTTGAACTGTCTATCGGCTGCGAATATCCAAATCGCTTCAAAGTGGCTCTAGCCGCTCTGAGCAAAAATATGGCTTCGACCAAATCCCCGCAAGCTTGTTTAACCGCCAGCGCCGCCATGGGAGGATCGTAGAGCGAGCCTTCGGCTAAAACGCGCTCTACCGCGAGGCTAAGCTGATGGGTAATCTGCTCGACGGTTATTTCTTCGATTTCTCTGGGGCCTCGGCGTTTTATATCCAAAAGCTTGTGGGCGGCCTCAATGGCTTTCTGGCCCCCTTTGACGGCTACGTACATTATTTGTCCGCTACTTTAGGTTGAAGTCAGTCAGGTTAAAGTCCGTTCAGGTTAAAGTCATCGAGTTTAAAGTCGTTTAGGTTAGAGTCCGTCAGTTTAAAATCAGTTTGACCGTTCGAGGAAGCCCGATGAGAGTCGATTCGCCGGCTAACAAGATGTCGATTCCGGTAGGGTAAGAGGCGGTATTTTTGGCCCACAGAGAGACGAATTCATAGGAAAAGTCGTGATTGGAAAAAATGGTTTTTTCTTTGATTCCGGCTCCCGTAGCAGTTAAAGAGGGACCTTTGTTTGAGGCTGATTTCTCCAATATGAAGGTAGCCGAGTGATCCGGATAGCGTTCAGTGCCTATCTTCAAATATTCAAGAGGCGGAATTTCGCTGCAAGACGATATTATGAAAAACAGAGCTTCGCTTGGAGTTTCGGTCACAACTACCCCTTGATGAAACGAAAGCCAGCTTTTAGCGTCATGGTAGTTATCGGAAATCCACACCGGAGTATGGTGGTCGGTGAGGGTTAAAGCCAAAGCCGCCATTAAAGGCGGAAGAGGAGGGGAGTCTTGAAAAAACGCTCTCGAATCGGCTGAAATTTCCGAAGTCGGAGAAGAGAGAGCCTGCAAAGCCCAGCGAAAGACTATTTGACTCGAGAGACAGTAATCGGTAAATCCTCCGGAAATAGAATCGCCGGCAAGTTTTTGTCTAGTCATCATCACCTTCGTCATCATCACTCCTGTCGTCATCGCTTCTAGTCGTCATCACTTCTGTCATCATCGCCTCTAGTCATTATCGCCCCGGACCATCGTGAAGAACTCGACCACGGTTGAGGCTACTTGACTTTGTTGGGCGGCCTGCGCGCGGGAAAGCGAGGTCGCAAGTTCATTGAGAAGTCCTGCGATCGCCTCGGTAAAACGAGGATTTTGGTAAAGAGCGTCGGCTGCCGCGACCGCTAAAGCTTTTTCAGGGTCGTCAGAGATGACGTAGCCGTGGCCGATAAATCCCTCGATGCTGACGCTGCAGCGGGTGACGAGCATTTCCCCCAAATTGAAAGGCGCTCCGGTTCCTCCGACTCTGCCTCTGACCATGATCAGACCTTTTTCAGGTCTTCTTAGGTATCTAAGTTCCGGAAGCTCTCCCAGAGACTCCAGGGATTTGATGAGGATTTTTCGATCGCCCAACGTTAAAGTTCGAAGGATCTGAGATCTGGTCGGCATTTTAGGCAAACTCATCTATTACACGCTTTAATGGACACGTTTTAATGGACATTGTCAAAGTTGCAAGGTTCAAGTCGTAAGCTTTAAGCGACATTGTTCAAGCGGCATGATTTAATCGACGCGCTTTAATCGACATGGCTTAATGGGACATGGCTCAGCGATTTAGCTAAAGAAACTTCTTGAACTACTCTGAATGGTTCTCCGACTGCCTCTTGGGCGCAAAGAGACAAGCTGTCGATGGGGAAATTCAAAAGCAGTTTTTTAGTGAAGATTTTGGATAACCCTAAAAACCAAGGGTGTTTTTCAAGTTCTTCAGTCAGAAAGACGTTGTCGAAAGTAACTTTTTCAAAACTGTCCCAGACCGTAAGGTGAAATTTAAAATCTTCGAAAATGTGAGGATAACCCCAATTGAGAAAATTTGATTGCTCCTTAAAGTTCATCGGTCCTCTATGGGTCCACTCTTTCGCGGTCGGCGGCAGGCGATGACGGTTAAAGGTCTTCACCAAATCGGATTCCAAAGCGCTTAATGCTTCAGGCGGCTGATGTAGAGCGGTCAAAGCCGGAAACCCGCCGTCCATGATCTTCAGGGCGAGGGATTCAAGCACGATGGCGCAGTGGCGCTGCGATACATCTTTGAGGGTTTGAACAAGTTCTTCTTCCGAATCCTGGGTTCTGAAGGGCGCGACCATTGTCGCGTGAAAGCCGTAAATTCCCGCCCAAGGAGGAAACGGCATCTCCGGGAAGTTCGGCGGAAGTTCCATCGGCGGGGGAGCAAGTTCATCGCCGGTTACGATGCAGCGCCCTAAAACGCTTGCTCCCAATTTATACAATTTGCTTTCGAGCTTTGGAACGTGGTAGATGGAATAACGGTAGGCCATCAAATAACCATTTTTCTTAGGTGCTGGGAAATCAGATCGAAAAGCGTCACGGCGACGATGATCACCAGCATCGTCGTGCAGGTTTGGGGAAACAAAAACCCGCGAATCTGCTCCCAGAGAATGACGCCGATGCCGCCGGCGCCAACCATGCCGACGACCGTCGCCGAGCGGACGTTGCTTTCAAAACGGTAGAGAGTGAAAGATATCCACAGAGGAAGCACCTGCGGGAGAATCCCGAACCAAACTTCACTCAGCAGTCCCGCGCCGGTTGAACGTATTCCTTCCACCGGCCTCGGATCGACCGCTTCGACAGCTTCGGAGAAGAGTTTCGCCAAAATCCCCGTCGTATGTATCCACAGAGCCAAAACTCCGGCGAAAGCCCCCAGCCCCACCGTCACCACGAAGAGCATCGCGAAGACCATTTCGTTGATGGCTCTGGCCGCGTCCATGACCCTTCGGACAGGCTGACGAACCCACATCGGAACGACGTTTTCCGAACTCATCACCCCGAGGGGCACCGCGCAGATGACTGCCAAGATGGTGCCCCACAAGGCGATGTGAATGGTTATTATCATTTCTTTAAGATATAAGCTCAGATCGCTTGGGTCAGGCGGAAAAAAGTCGGAAATCAAAGTGGCCATATTGCCGCTGTCTCGAATCAAGTTCATCGGGTTGATCTCGGCGCCTATCCACGACCAAACTAAAACTGCGGCGATTATTGCGAGCCAACCGACCCTTTTGGGACCCCACTTCGATTTCTTGTTTAGAGAAGGATGGTTTTTCTCGGGAGATGCGAAAGAAACATCCTCGGCCAATCCCTCGAATTTTGAGACGGCTGCCTTGATAGCGGGGCGATCTGGGCTTGACTTATCCGGCATTGCAGATTCCTACTTCTTTGCGAGCTCGGCTAATTGTTTTTCGATCTCAGCCAAGCGCTCTTTTTGCGAATCGCTTAAATCGCCTCTGTCTTCAATGGTCTTTTTCTCCTTGAAAAGCTCAAGCTGCCGAATGGGTATCAATTGGTCGTTATTGGAAACCTTAAAGCCTTGCCACTGAAGGCTTTTAAGGATCTCAGCCTGCTTGGGATCGCTTTTGCCGTAACCGAGCAAGAAATCGTCTATCTTCTTTTTGAGATCGTTGGGCAAATCTTTGCGGCGGACGAGCGGATCGCTGGGAATCAGGGGGCTTGTCCAAATAACTTTGATTAGTTGTCTTTTATCCGGGAAAGTCACTTCCAAGCGGCTTAAATTTTCGCTGTTGTTGGTGGCGACGTCGAGCTGACCATTAGCCACCGATAAAGCGTTTGTTTCGTGGTTGGACGTCAAGTTGCGCTTAAAAGCCGACTTGGGATCCACGTTGTTTAAAGCGAAAACGTAATAGCCCGGGACGAGAAAGCCTGAGGTCGAATTTGGATCGCCGTTGCCGAAAGCGAGATTTTTAGCCTCTTTAAACATATCCTCGATGGAATTAAGGGGAGAATCGACGTGGGCTATGATGTGAGAGTAATATCCTTCGCTGCCGTCGGCGGCGATGGTCTGCATGAAGACTTCGCCGTCGGCTCTGTCCACCGCTTCCATGGCTGATTTATTGCCGTACCAAGCCAACTGCACTTTATTGAAACGCATGGCCTCAATGATGCCGGCATAGTCGGTGGCGAAGAAAGCGTTGATTTTCAGGCCTGTTTGGGCTCTGAAATCGTCCAAGAACGGTTCCCAAATTTTCTTGAGGTTCACGGAAGATTCGGTGGAGATGATTCCGAAGTTAATCTCGGCGTCCTGGGCGGAAAGCGATTTCGAGAAAGTAAGCACGCAAGAAAACAAGGTGAAAATGACCAATAAAATCGTCAATTTCCAAGTGGTCATTTTTGCGGTTGAACGCATTTTCAACTCCTTTGATTGGGTTTAAAAAAATTCCAAAACTGCAAGGCTTTTCAGCCCTTATTGGTAAAAAATTTCAGGTGAAATATCTCTTTTCGAGAGCGTTTTTGGAGAGCGAGGCATGGATTCGGCGTCAAGGTTGCTTTTAAACAAAGAGGCGGCGCTTTCCCCGTAGATCGTCCGCATTCTGTCGACGGTCAATCCTTTGCTTGGGCCGTCGTAATAAATCTGCCCGCAGCATAAGGCCACCGCCCGGGGGCAGTATTTTATCGCGTACTCGATTTGATGAAGGCTGACCACGACGGTAAGCCCGTCTTCCAAATTAAGTTTTCGTAAAAGCTCCATGACCATGATCGAACTTTCAGGGTCAAGTGAAGCTATCGGCTCGTCGGCTAGGATTAGGCTTGCTTTTTGAACCAAAGTCCTGGCTATGGCGGCTCGCTGCTGTTGGCCGCCGGAAAGGGTCGAGGCCCTTTGATTAGCCATCCCCGCCATTCCGACTTTAAGAAGAGCTTCTTTGGCGAGCTGTCGATCTTGTTCGCTGAAAGCCATGAACAATGCCCGCAAAAGCGAGGTTCGTCCTAAAGCTCCCATTAAGATGTTCGTCAGAACGTTTAAGCGGCCCACTAGGTTAAACTGCTGAAAAACGACGCCGATGCGTCTTCTAAGTATTCTGATGTCGGAATTTATGTTTCCGCCGCTCTGTATTATTTTATTTTCCACAATCACGGAACTGTCGCCTTGGTCTGAGGCCACCAGCGCCGATACATGACGCAATAAAGTGGATTTGCCGGAGCCTGACGCTCCTATGAGGGCCACCATTTCGCCGGGTTTTATCCGAAGATTGACGTCCGATAAGGCTTTAGTTCGACCAAAGCTTTTCGACAAATTTGATATCTGTATCATTTAAAGAAATTCTCCCTTGAAATAGTTGAGATTTAGAACTCTTGGACCTTTCAGGAGAAATTATAGGGAAGGCATGTTAGAAAGTTATTTAGGCCATGTAAAGAATCGGGAAAATTGACCTGATGTAAAATTTCCGCGAAGTTTCGGCGGCAAGAGTCCAAAACGGAATGCCGGCGCTGTTTGGCGTTAAAGATAATTAGAGCGTTAAAGCTTATTGGAGCGTTAAAGGTAGAGGCAAGGTCGGCGACAAGCTGAGAACTCGAAAAGCCGGTCGCGATCGTCGTATGTAAGGCTAATGTTATGTTATGTCAGGTAAGGTAAGGTCAAGGCGGTAAGGTCAAGGCGCGGGTGAGGCAGGAATGAATGAATTTAGGCTGAAAAGAGATTAGGCTAAATAGGGACTTGGCTGAAAAGAGATTAGGCAAAAAAGGGGATTAGGCAAAACGGATAGACTGGGAATGATGAGCATTAAGCCGAAACTCGCGAGATAAGTTCGCAGAGAGGCATCGGGAACGTCCCCCTTGATGAACCTTCATGATGAGTCTCCGTGAAGGGTCTCCATGATGAGTCTCCATGAGACGCCGCTATGATGGGCCATTATGGAGCGCCTCTATTATGTCCCTTGACGCCGCCTGCGCTCTAACGCTTAAATTTCGTCAGCGTCTGCATTTCGCGATCGCTTGCTTTTTTAGTTTAAAGCTCAAAAACCTTAAGGCCGAGGACAATCAAAAAACCACGGTCCGGATTTGAGTTCCGAACCGTGGAAG
>JAISZP010000309.1 GCA_031269135.1 Deltaproteobacteria bacterium
AAGTAATGGACTCGGTGTTTGCCTCAACAATAAGTTACGTTTCTTCTAACGATGATGACCGTAAGTATTGTATAGACCTAGGATTAGTTACTTCTAATGAGAAAAATATATTACGTCCAGCTAACGCCATTTACAGAGAGGTTTTAGTCAGGAATATTACTGATGAGATCCAGAATGTCTTAGCTAAAACTATAGATGAATTTCCTTGGTCAGATGGTAAAATATTGTTTGTAAGCGATCTTTTAAAGGAATTTCAAAATTTCTGGCGTAAAGGCGCTCTTTCTTTTCCAAAGCATAATAAAAATTTTATCGCCTCAGCGTACGATGAAGCGCTATATTCCTTTATTTTAGAGGCTTTTTTGCAAAGAATAATTAATGGCAAAGGGACAATATTGCGACAATTCGCTGAAGGGAGAGGTTCCGTCGACATTGGAATCACATACCAAAAAAGAGAATACATAATTGAAGTTAAACTTAAAGAATATTATTCTAAACGAAAGTCTTTGGAGCAGTTGGCTGGTTACTTGGATTCCGCTGGTGAAAATGAGGCTTGGTCGGTTATTTTCGATCGCGATAGAAGTAAAACATGGGAAGATAAGATTACGTGGAACACAACCGAGTTTAAGGGCAAGACAATCCATATAGTTGGTTGCTGATGATTCTTTTTTGATTTTCAGCATGTTTTTATGAAATTTATATATCATAAACTTGACATGCGGGGCAGAGATGTTTCAAGGTCAAAGGTTCAAATATTTGACGGTATCGTCGGCAGTAAACGGGTCAAACGACGCCTTTGAAAGGGGCGCACGAAAAACTGCGTGATTTTGGACGATATTTCGACCTGCGTAATCGGCATGTCTAGCGCCTTCTTCTTCTCGGTAAGGACCAGCCTAATCGGCGATAAAAAAAGTCCGAAACCTCTTATCAAGAGAGGTTTCGGACTTTTTCAGCTTTTATAGGCGTTCTTTTTTTATCTACTGGTGGAGCTGAGGGGGATCGAACCCCTGACCTCATGACTGCCAGTCATGCGCTCTCCCAAACTGAGCTACAGCCCCAAAACTTTTGCGCTGTAAAATTCAAATATTGAGCTTTACAGAAAGTTCGCATTTTAGCCGAAGATATCGGGTTTGTCAAAATTTATTTTAGAATCCCTAAAAAGTGAGAGCACAAAAGGGGTTGCGGAAAACCACCGACTTTTAGTTTGGTGAAATGGCGCGTCTTAGCTCGCGACTAGCCTTGTTTGCGAACAAACTGCCCAGTTATGTCAAAGGCAGCTAGCGAACTAAAGAGGCAAAATCGACCATTTGCGGAAAAGGCAGGTTCTTTTTGATCTCCGCCGTAACAGGCGCGAGAGCGAACAAGCCGGAAATGCTGGGCCGCAGTCGGCTGTTATGGCGGCTTTGTAATCTGAAAATTCAAGCCTTAAGCCTTAAGCCTTAAACCTTAAACCTTAAACTTCAAACGTCAAATCTCAAGCCTTAAATCTTGCTCCTTTATCCCTCTAAAAATATTGAATAGTTGATGGTTTGATTTTTGCTGAAAATTAAATTTTGGTTTTCTTGAGTTAGTGTTTGCCTGCGGTTGCCGACGAGCAAAAAAAATTTTGTCGAACGCGTGGGATTGAAACGCAAGCAACTATTGCTTAAACGCGAAAAACGTTTTAATCGCGTTAAGGTCGCAATCGTATTTTGTCTTTAGGCGACAGGTATTGGCATAGAAAAGGTCTGGCGGCTATTTGGGAAAAATTCCGATTTCTAAGATTGTCCGCCTCAAGGGCGTCGTCGCGCCTGAGCTGACCTGACGCCGAAGGGTTTGCTGGTTGTTCGCAGCGGGCTTTTGTTTTCGCTTAAAACTTTGAATGCGTACGTTTAACCGAGCGCGTTCGACCTAGCGTATTTTGACCTCCCTACGGCGGAGCTAGACCAGTAAAAGTCAGGTCAATCGTTGGAAAGCATATGACGGATCGCTTGCGAGCGGTTTTGGACTCCAAGCTTGCGGTAGGCGTTGCTCAGAGCTTTGGTGACGGTGATTGTTTGGACTTTGTAGAGTTCAGCGATTTCACGGTTGCTGCGACCCAAAATGACTTGGTCAAGAAACCTCAGTTCGCGCATGGTAAGCTTTTTTACTCGGATCTTGCCTGGGACGTGGTTGGTGGCCAAAGATTCGTAGTTTAAGGCCAATTGGTAAGCCTGAGTCGCTAAACTGCGGACTTCTTGTCCGGGTTGTTCAGCCAAAAACAGTTTCAAAAGCGGGGTGATGTGTTTTCCGTGTTCGGCGAAGATTAGAACCAAGTGGTCTGGAAAAGCGAGTTCCATAGCTTCGTTGAGCGCGTTTAGGCCTGGCCTTGGGCCTTGAAGGTTCCACAAAGCAATCGCTTCTAAAATGGTTGCATGAAGCCGTCCCATCAACATGTTCGGAGGCCCCTGAAAATGTTGCTTGAGGAATCTGGCGACTCCTAAGAGTTTAGAATAGTTCAACTGCCACAAAAGGGTTCGGGCCTGAATCACTCTGGATAAAGCCTCATGACCCCACCACTCCCAAGGCGCGTCGCAGGCGGCTTGCTCGTTTTCGTCAGAGGCGGGGAGTCTTTCGACTAAACCTAAGATAGAGTTGATATATCCCCAGACAAGGTTGGCGGTGCGGTCATTCAAGGTGGACTGAGGGTTAAGTTGTTCCCCTGGAAAATCTTTTAAAAGCTCCAAAGCCCGGTAAGCCCGCCTAGAAGCTAGAGCGACGCGCAGACTCAAAAACGTGCAGCCGATAAGAATATCTTGTCCCCCGCCGCATTTGGCTTCAGCGGCGGCTTCATTCGCCAATATTTCCGCTTGCTCGAAGTCGCCTCTCTCCAACTCCCTTTCCGCAGCCATCAACTTTGGTCCGCCCAGCCCCCAACAGTTCGCAAGACTCAAATAGTCGGGCCAAGAGCGCCCTAGTTCTTCGACCATCGACAGGTACTCGCCAGGTTTGCTCAGATAAATGAAACCAGCGTGAGGGCTGCCGAAAGTCCAAGAGCTTGGGGGACTCAGTTTCACCGCCTGAGAACCTAAAGCTTTTTTGACCTCGTCAAGAATATTAAGCGAACTCGTCAAACGCTGAAAATTGAAGACGGCCCGGACGAAATCCGAGTGCGCGGCAAGTTCGGTTTTTAGCTTAGGCTCGTTGCAAAACAGTCCCGAAAAGTGTTTCATCGCATCATTAAGTAATTCCAAAGCGATCTTGCGGCCGACCGAGAGACCGTAAGCAAGGATCAAGCCCAGATGACCTAAAGGATGGCTCGCGCGAATCGTCCAAGAGAGCTTCTTCACCAAGGGACCCAGGTCATAGCGGTCGTCTAAGATGGATTTTTGCAAGAGAGGGTTTTCAAAGAGTTCCAAGAGAAATTTAAGATCTTCATCGCGACCGGCTTGAAGCAAAAAATCCAAGGTCTGCGAGGGCCGGTCATCGGAAAGCAAGCATTCGGCGGCCTTTCGGTACAGCGCATTTTTGTTCAGGGTCGCCTGCGGCAGACCTTGGAGTTCGGCTGCGCAGAAAGAACGGAAGAGGTTATGAAATTTAAAGGTTTTGGTTTTAGCGCTGTAACTAAGAAAGGCGCCCCGGTCGATCATGGCTCTGAGGATTTCCCCGGCCTGATTTAGTCCCAGAAATTCGGCGGCGGTTTGGGAACTGAACTCCTCAAAAATCGAGAGCTTCAGGAGCATTATTTTTTCTTCTTCAGAACAGCTCGAGAAAAAAGCGCTGTCGAACAGACTGTAGAAAATAGAATCGTCGATTGGTTGTTTGTTTCTCTGCCACTGCTGCGCGTAAAGCCTTAAAGCGGCAGGCCAGCCTTCGCTGAAAGCCCAGCCGGTTTTAATAAGTTCTTCGTCGTCAAGTCTGTTGACCTGGAAAAAGGCTCGAGTCTCCGCCTCGTCGAAGGCAAGCGCGTCGACCCCAAATGACTGACACAAGCCTTTGACGTTGAGTTCCACCAAGGGTAAATCGGGAATTGTTCTAGAGATGATTAGAAGAGATAAACCGGTGATGTTCGCTTTGACCACCCTTTCGAAAAAAGTGTGGAATCTGGGGTCGGTTACGTAATGATAGTCGTCTATGACCACCAAAATAGGAGTCGTTGAAGTTATCTCTTTGACCTTGGCCAGGATTCGGTTGCGTTCGTCAAGGGTAGTCAGAACAGGATAGTCTTTGACGATTTGACTTAAAGGCGAGACGTCGTCGGAGAGGAAATATTGGTGGAGGCCTAAAAGGTGTTCCGGCGAACATTCGCCGGGGTTGAGCTTCATGTAATAGGAAAGGCGTTTCGGAGGCGTTTGGGGAGGCTTTTTTGAATCAACGCCGCTTTTGGCGGCGTCGCGGTCAGGGCTGGACCTAGTCCAGTCAAGCTCTTTGTTTTTGGTGAAGGTTAAGAGCTGCTGAACGACAGTGGTTTTCCCATAACCCATTGGAGCGTTGACGACCACCAACGGCTTTTCGGATATGGCGCTGAGAAGTTTTTGGGTAAGCGCTATTCTGGGTATGGTTTTGAGTTGGCTTGGCATATTCG
>JAISZP010000334.1 GCA_031269135.1 Deltaproteobacteria bacterium
TCGTCGAAGGTGAGACCATCATCGACTTTGACGCGCCTCAGAGCTGACCTCGAAGCGCGGATGAAAAGACGCGCGGCTAAAAACAAGCTAAAATAAGCCGACCAAAAACAAATGACTAAAACAATAGCGCAACCCAAAAAACTTGGCGAACGGAACTTGGATGATTTTGCGCCCAAACCATAAGCCGCGACAAACAGACCTTTTAGTTTTTCTCGTTTAGCCTATCGTTTTTTCGTTTAGCCTCTTGTTTTTTTGTTCAGCCTATCGTTTTTTTCGTTCAACCTATTGATTTTTTGTTTAGATAGACGGGTGGAGCTTGACCATAGATATCAGCCTTAATCATGAACTCTGGGCTCAAAAGGCCTTCCCTGGAGTCCAGCCGTTACAGTTTGAGGCTCTTGAGGGCGACGCCTCCGATAGACGCTATGTTCGGCTCAAAAGGGGAGAAGAAAGCCGCCTTCTGCTCATAGGGCCTAACCGGCAAGAAAACATCCTTTGGCTTTACCTTGGACGTCAGCTTTGGTACCATGGCTTACCGTTGCCTCAGATCTACAAGTCGAATCTGGAAAAAGGTCTGTTTGTCTTAGAAGATTTGGGTCCGCTGAGGCTTGACGGTTTCAGCGAAAGGCGCTCTAACGAGCAGGAACCTGAGCAAAATCGACTGCCTGAGCAAAAACAGCTGCTTGAGCAAAGTCAATTGCCTGAGCAAACTCAGCTGCTTGAGCAAAAAAAACTACTTGAGCTCAGGCGCGACGCTTATCGCAAGACTATAGCCGCCTTGGTTTGTTGGCGCCAAAAGGCCCTTTCGGCGGCCGAGGGACTCGGCGTCCAAAATCCTCCCTACGATCTGGATATGATCACCCGCCTGGAGTGGGGTTATTTCTTAAAAGGACTTGAGTTGATCGGAGTAAAGGCCAACTTGAACAGCGACTTTCACCTTGAAGGAAAAAGTCTTTGCCAGGCGGCAAGCGATTATGGCGAAAAGGTCCTTATTCACCGGGACTTTCAGAGCAGAAACATCATCATCAAAGAAGGCGACCCTTACATAATAGACTGGCAAGGGGCGAGGGTAGGGCCGGCAAGCTATGATTTGGCCAGTTTGCTTTACGACCCGTACGTGACGCTGGATGATGAGTTTAAACTTGAATTGATCGATCTGTATTTGAATAGCTTGACTAAGCCTTTGGATAAAGAGCTGTTTTTCAAAGAGTTTAGACTTCATGCGGTTATGAGGTTGATGCAGGCGACCGGCGCTTACGCGCACCTGTGGAAAGTAAAAAAGCTTCCTCGATACGGCAGGTTTCTGCATCCTGCGCTGACTAGGCTTTTTGAATTGTTTTCTTCTTTTCCCCAATACCCGATCGTTAGATCGGTCATTCACTCGGCAGCTCTCTTTTCGATGGAGATAACATGTGCGCAATGATCGCCTTGATAGGGCGACCTAATGTCGGAAAATCGTCTCTCTTCAACCGCTTGCTGAGGCGCTCCGCCGCCTTGGTCGACGATCGGCCGGGAGTGACCCGAGATCGCCATTACTCCACCTTGAACATCGACGGCAGGCATGGGTTTTTGGTCGATACCGGAGGCTTCGATTTTTCCGACCTCGACCCGCTGGCCGGCCCCATAACCTCTCAGATAAAGGCTGCGATTGAGGAAAGCGACTTTTTAGTGCTTGTGACCGACGGTCTTTTGGGTGTCCACCCTCAGGATAAGGAACTTGCTCAGTTAATCAGGCAATCGGGAAAACCGGTAGCGGTCGCGGTCAATAAGATAGATTTCCCCAACAAGGAAAACTTGGTCATGGAGTTTCATCAACTTGGCTTGGAGCCGGTGCTGCCGGTCTCGGCCGCGCACGGCTTCGGTTTGGAAGCGCTTCGCTCCTGCTTGGCCAGGATTCTAGAGCCCGAGGACGCTCAAGAACCCACTACCCAAAGTTCCCCGAGAGTCGCGGTGATTGGAAGACCTAATGCCGGGAAATCCTCCTTGATCAATCGTTTGATCGGCAAAGACAGGTTGGTGGTCCACGACAGTCCGGGAACGACCAGAGACGCCATCGACGTCGAGGTGGAAAATGACGGCAAGAGATTCGTCTTAGTCGATACCGCCGGGGTTAGGCGGAAAGGCAAGGTCGAGGAAAAACTGGAAAAGCTCTCCGTCATGCGGGCTCTTAAAGGCATCGAAAAGTGCGATGTGGCTCTTTTGGTCGTAGACGCCCAGCAAGGGATCGCCGACCAGGACGCCCATATAGCAGGATACGCCTTTGAATTCGGCAGACCCGTGGTGATTTTGATCAATAAGTGGGACAGCGTCAAAGACAAAACCGAGCAGAGAAAATCGATTCAGCGCGAACTTGAACTTAAGATGACGTTTATGGAAAAAGCTCCGATGATGACCGTCTCGGCTCTTACAGGCGCCGGACTCAAACGCATATGGCCGCTGATTGACCGCATTATGACTCAGTACACCTTCAGGGCTTCCACCAGCGAGGTCAACAAGGTGATCCAGGAAGCTGCTCAGGCCCATACTCCCCCTCAAGTAGGGAGAGTGAGGTTGAAGTTTTTTTACGCCACCCAGGCCCGAACCAGTCCCCCCAGTTTTGTTCTGTTCGCCAACCACCCCGATGAAGTGCATTTTTCTTACCGAAGGTTTTTGATAAACCGCTTAAAGGAGGCTTTCGGCTTGGATTTGGTGCCTATTAAGCTCTACCTGCGTCCCCGTCACCAAGAAAGAGAAAATGCTCCCAAAAAATATAAGAAGAAAGCTTCAAAGTCATGAAAAAAAATGCCGCCGCCATTATATTCGCTTTTTGCTTTTTATCGGTTTTTTGCTTTTCATTAGGCTTTCTGTGGGCGCAAGATGGAGCTTCTCAGTCCCCGGACGCGCAAAACAGTCGGCAGCAGGCCAATCAAGATCAAAACAGTCAAAACAGCCAAAATCAAAATAGTCAAGATCAAAATAGCCAAAACCAAAATGACGCCGGCGATCAGCTTGCCGCGCAAGACCAACAAAGCGAACAGTCCACTGACGGCGCCCAATCATCCGACGAGCAATCATCAGGCGCCCAGGCTGGTTCTCCCCAAACTGCTTTCACCCGTAGCCCCTCGATTGTTCTGACTGCTCCGTTGACCGGGCACTGGTCCGTCTTCGGCGCCGAATCCAAACTAGGAGCTAGTTTGGCCATGAAAACCATAAGCAGCGGTTTTGAGCTTCTGAGCCTCGATGAACAGGACCCTGGTTTAGCCGATGAATTGGCCTCCAAAAATCCTCCTTTAGTCGCCATCGGCCACTTGTTCGAGTCGTCTGTTGAGCTTGTCGCCCCCTATTATCTGAAAACCGATACTCCCGTTCTTCTCCCCTTCATCGACAATCCCGCCTTGGACGTGCTGGGACCTACGTTTCTGAGGTTGCTGCCGGGTCCCGACAAGCAAGGCTTGAGGCTGGCTTCCGAGGTTCCCAGAAACAAAAGCGTGGGTAAGGTTTATATCTTCGAAGGTCCGGACCCGGCCAACAAGGCGCTTGCCGAGAGCTTTAGGGAGGCTTTGATCCATCCCCAATCTCCGCCTCCCACCAAAGCCAACCCAAAGCCTTCAAAGCCCAGAGCCTTAGCTGAAAAAGCGGTTGTGACCGTCAAGATTGAAAGCCTGCAAGATATCGCCGCCGTAAAAGACATAAAAGGCGCAGCCCAAGACTGGGTGCTTTTGGCGCTTCCTGTGCGCTTGGCTTTGAAGGTCGCTCCCGTTTTAGGCGAAAGCAAGCTGAAGAGATCCACCTTTATCGCGCCTTTTTCCCTGTCTTTAAGAGAAGTCGGAGCGGCATATCTGGCGGTAGGCATCCGCAATTTAAGGGTAGCCGTTCCTGTGGAAAACGTCGACAACGCCAAAAATAAAACTTTCAGGGACTTTTCCCGCCGTCATACGCAGCTTTTCCGCAGAGAGCCTTCATGGGCCTCCGTCATGGCCTACGATGCGACTACTCTAGCCAGCTTAGCCTCCTCAAGCGAAGAAGGCCCGACGGCGTACCTTACCGACCCGGAACTTGTTCATACGGGAGCGGCCGGTCGGTACTCCCGCTCCGAGGGGGATTGGCCGTTTTCGGTGATCAAACTCGACGCCGACAAATTAGTTCTTCTTCCATGATATAATATGGACAAACCTACCCAGTGGATAATCCACCTAGATCTTGACGCCTTTTACGCGTCTGTCGAGGTGTTGGACAATCCCCAGCTCAAAGGCCAGGCCGTGATAGTGGGCGGCTTGGGGCCAAGAGGCGTTGTTTCGACCTGTTCCTACGAGGCGAGGGCTTTAGGCGTCCATTCCGGCATGCCCATATCGCAGGCGCGTAGACTGTGCCCCAAAGGCGTCTATATCCAGGTGCGCATGAAGCGGTATAAAGAGTTTTCCCAAAAAGTCATGGACATATTCGCCCGCTACACTCCGCTGATTGAGCCGCTGTCTTTGGACGAGGCCTTTTTGGACGTCACCGGCTCCATTAAACTCTTCGGTCTTGCTCCGATGATTGCAAGACGCATCAAAGACGAAGTTAGCAGCGAAGTCGGACTTACCATCAGCGCGGGCGTTTCCACAGTCAAACATATAGCCAAAATCGCCTCCGGCCTGAACAAGCCGGACGCTTTAAACGTCGTCGCTCACGGACAAGAGACGGCCTTCTTGAATCCTCTCGACATCGGCAAACTCTGGGGCGTCGGCAAGGTTACGGAAAAGATTCTGCGTCAGATGGGAATATCGACCATCGGCGATTTAGCCCAGCTGTCGGAGAAGCGTCTTTTCGACAAACTCGGAGAAAGCGGCTCGAAACTCTGGCGACTGGCCAATTGCATAGACCCAAGAGAGGTCCAGCCGACTAGAGAGGCCAAAAGCATCGGAGCCGAAGAAACTTATCCCCAGGACATCAGGCCGGGCGAGGCCGTCGATCGAGAGCTTTTGTCCTTGGCGTTCAAGGTGGCCGGAAGGCTTCGGCAAAGCGGCCTGAGCGCCTCGACGATCTCTTTAAAGGTCAGAGATAGCAACTTTAAAACCTACAATCGCTCCAAGACCGTCAATAAAGGCATTTCCGAACACAACGAACTCTACGATTTGGCTCGGTCTCTGTTTCCGACGGAAAAAAAGGGGCCATTTAGGCTCTTGGGGATTAGCGCCTCGAATTTGCTCTCGGACGATGAAAAACCTCCCGATCTTTTCGGGAGCGCGGGTTTGTCCCGCTCCAAAGTGGACCCAAGACTCACCAAGGCCATGGACGCCATAAACAACCGTTTTGGAGAAAATATTTTGAAACCGGCGACGCTGCTGTCCAAACCTCCGACTAAACCTCATGACGGCGATAAGTAGAGTCCGCGTTCGTCTAAAAAACTATTCAGCGACCATTCGGGAATCATTTCAGAGCTGTGTAGGAGTTCTTTAGACGTGACGCTTTTTGGGGACGACTTGCTTTTCGGCGACTTGCTTTTTGGGGCCACTTTTTTTTCGGCGACTTTTTTTTGGCTGCTTGTTTTTTGAATAAAGCCTGCTTTAAGGTTTTATAACTCTTTTTCGCGAGGCGACCGTGACCATACTTGTAACCGGCGGAGCGGGTTTCATCGGCACAAACTTCATCTTCGATCTGCTTTCCGAAAGCCGAGAGTTGGTGGTGAACTTAGATAAGCTCACCTATGCCGGAAACCGTCATAATCTGACCAAACTGACGGATCAAGAGCACCGCTTAGTCGAAGGCGATATAGGCGATAGAGAGCTGGTCGATAAGATTTTAAATGATTATGCTCCCACCCATGTCGTCAACTTCGCCGCCGAATCCCACGTGGACCGCTCCATCCATGGCCCGAGAGACTTTGTCGACACTAATGTGTTGGGGACTTTCAACCTTTTGGAGAGCGTCAGAGCTTACTTCGATAAACTCTCAAGCGAAAAAAAAGAGAAATTTCGGTTTCTCCACGTCTCCACAGACGAGGTGTACGGTTCTCTCGGACCCGGCGATCCTCCCTTTACGGAGAATAGTCCTTACGCGCCAAATAGCCCTTATTCGGCCTCCAAGGCCGCCTCGGACCATTTTGTGAGGGCCTACCATCATACCTACGGCTTAAACGTTTTGACCACTAATTGCTCGAATAATTACGGTCCTTACCAGTTTCCCGAAAAACTCATTCCGCTGATGATCTTGAACGCCCTGGCCTTCAAACCTCTGCCGGTATATGGAGACGGCCTACAGATACGTGATTGGCTGCATGTGAGCGATCATACGAGGGCCATAAAGTTGGTGCTCAAGAAAGGCGAAATAGGCCAGACTTACAATATCGGCGGACAGGCGGAGCTTGCCAATATCACGGTGGTGAAGACGATCTGCGAGGTTTTGGATTCTCTTGTCCCAGACCCGCAGGGGCGCCGGAGAAGTTCGCTCATCACTTACGTGAAAGACCGACCCGGCCACGACAGACGATACGCGATCGATCCCGGCAAGATCTTCGACAAGCTCGGCTTTGAGCCGCTTCGTAAATTTGAGGAAGGCTTGACGGAGACGGTGAAATGGTATTTAAACAACGGCGCCTGGGTGCAAAACGTCCAAAGCGGAGAATATCGCCGCTGGATAGATAAGCAATACGGCCAAAATTAGGAGGTTTTTAAGTGTCAGGTCCCAGAAAGGGCATCATATTGGCCGGCGGGGCTGGAACGAGACTGCATCCAGCCACGATGGTCGTTTCCAAACAGTTGCTGCCTATCTTCGATAAACCAATGATCTATCACCCTTTAACCACTCTGATGCTGGCGAAGATCAGACAGATTCTCATCATATCCACCCCGCAGGATTTGCCGCACTTTGAAAAGCTCTTAGGCGACGGCCGCAGATGGGGTTTGGAACTTTCATACGCGCCCCAGCCTAGTCCTGACGGTTTAGCCCAGGCTCTGATCATCGCCGAGGAATTTCTTGAAGGCGGCCCGTCGTCTCTCGTTTTGGGCGACAATATCTTCTACGGCAATGAGTTGATTCCTGTTTTAAGCAAAGCTGATATGAACTATAATGGGGCCACGGTCTTCGCTTACCATGTAAACGATCCCCAGCGTTACGGCGTCGTCGAGTTCGACGCCTCGGGACAAGCCGTAAGTTTGGAGGAAAAACCCGCTAAACCGCGCTCGAACTACGCGGTCACGGGACTGTATTTTTACGACGAAAAAGCCCCTCGATTGGCTAAAAGTCTAAAACCTTCCAAAAGAGGAGAGCTGGAGATAACCGACTTAAACCGACTGTATTTGGAGCGGGGAGAGCTTTCAGTGAAGGTGATGGGCCGCGGATTCGCCTGGCTGGACACTGGAACTCACCAAATGCTTTTAGAGGCGAGTCAGTTTATTCAGACCATCGAGAAAAGGCAGGGCATGAAGATAGCTTGTCCTGAAGAGGTGGCTTGGCGTCAAGGCTGGATCGACAATGACCAGCTTAAACAATTGGCGCTCCCATTGTTGAAGAGCGGGTATGGAGAATACCTGGCGAAACTTTTAGAGTACTAAAATTCGGCGCCTTAAAAG
>JAISZP010000353.1 GCA_031269135.1 Deltaproteobacteria bacterium
CACGCCGAATTCTCCGGTGGCGTGGGCAAAGCTCATTATCGCCGCAGTTAAAAAAGCCGGCTTGGTCTGCGGGAGCATGACGGTCAGAAAGGCGTCGATGGGACCTGCGCCTAGAGTGGAGGCGGCTTCCAAGGGAAGTTCTCCCAAGGCTTCAAAGGCGTTTTTAAGAGGCTGCACCACGAAGGGCATTGAGCAGATCACCGAGGCCAGAACTAAGCCTGAAAAAGTGAAAGGGATAAGTCTGAAATTGAAGTAAGTGAAGATTTTTCCTATCGGCCCGTAAGGCCCCATGCAGTATAATAGATAAAAACCCAGCACCGTCGGCGGGAGCACGAAAGGCATGGTGGTCAAGGCCGTAATGAAGCGCCTCATTAATGTATCGCGCCGACTTAGCCACCAAGCCAAAGGGGCGCCGATGAGCAAGCTGATCGCCATCGCGCTGAAGGCCAGTTTAAACGTCAATTTGATGGTGCTTATGTCTGCCGGTGTTAGAGAGGGCATTAAGCGCTTTTTATCGCGGCCCCCAGGGGACTGGGGGCCGGTATTTCAGGGCTCAAAGCCCTTGTTGTCCAACAGAGGAATTCTTTTATTTTTCCGGAACCTGATAACCGAAAGACAGGATGATCTCTTTGGCTTTATCGCTCTTGAGATAGTCGGCGAAAGCTTGTACGGCTTCGTTGTCTTTGGCGTGCTCTATGATGACCGCATCTTGAACGATTGGAGAATACAGAGAAGTGTCGACCAACCAGTACGAGCCGCTGCCGTTGAAAGCTCCATTCTCCCATTTTTCGGACTTGGCGATCAAGCCGAGTTTGGCGGCGCCTGACTCGACAAACTGCGCGGTCTGTTTGATGTTGGTGCCTTCAGATATGCGTTTTTCGTTTTGAAGCTTGTCCAACAAATCCCAGGCCTTCAACAGTTCGTAGGCGGCAAATCCGTAAGGAGCGGCTTCAGGGTTGGCGACTGCAATGTGTTCGTAGTCGCCCGTCTTGAGCACTTCTCCCTTGTCGTCCACATACCCTTCTTCGGCTGACCATAACAGCAAAGCGCCCAGGGCGTAAGTGAAGATGCTGCCTGGTTTGGCGAAGCCGGCCTCATCAAGGTTCTTAGGGGTCTTGGTGTTGGCCGCCAGCAAGATGGCCACCGGGCTGCCGTTTTTGATTTGGGTTTCAAAGGCCCCAGTAGAGCCGAAGGTAAGTATTGCTTTGTGACCGGTATCAGCCTCAAATTGAGCGGCTATGAGTTCAGCCGGCTTCTGAAAGTTGCTGGCTACGGCTACGTTGAACTCATCCGCCGACAGTTGGCCGGGAATGAAAAGGGACAAACAAGCCAATAAAAATAAAAACTTTTTCATTTTACACCATTGAATTAGAGCTTTTTTGACCTAACGGTCAAAGTTAAACGATATAGGACAAGGCGAAACCCTCCACATAAAACAATATTCGCCCCAGCCAGGATCGCTATGGAGGTGAAACGAGACTAGATTTGCGGAGATTGACTTTGGATTTGTCGGCGGCATCGATTCCGCCCGCCGAATCTTCCGAGAGAAATCGGCGATGATTGAACCCAAAAATATCATCTATAGTTTGCTATAATGAAGATCGTAAATATTTGCCGGCTTATGTTGCGACTGCGGACCTATTTGCGACGCGACAGCTGTTTGTGAAGCGAACTCTATTTGCGACGCGACAGCTGAGACGAAAAGTCGTTTCTCTTGTCGCTATAGTCCTTTTCGCGATGCCTTATTTAAACCAAAAGCTTTCATTCGGCTCAGTTCGCCCCTGATCGTCTCAGTTCGTCCCAGTCCGACGAATACGGACGCGCGAGTAAAGTCGCGCGGGTTGGAATGAGGAAAAGGACGAAAATTGACGAAAACTGACGAAATTATAATGTCAATCATGCTGCGTCAATTTTAGATGCTTCACGAGTAGGTTGTCAAGATTTATTAGAGGTTGGATGCGAGTCTTTCTTGAGAAAAAATGACTAAAAGCGGCGAGTTCGGCGTTTCAGGAGTTTTTTGAATTATCGGCGATAATTCGGTCGAAAAATGCAATCTATGGTTTGCTATAATGATCGAAGCGCAAAAAGTCCTAAAAGGCGTTTATTCGTCGAGGTTTGACGCGATGCCGGCGCACAGGCGTAGTCGCGCGGGTTGGAAAGAGGAAAAGGACGAAAATTGACGAAAACCGACGAAATGATGAAGCCCATTCCGATTCGGCGATTTTAGATGCTTTACGAGTAGATTGTCAAGATTTTTTGGGGTAGGATGCAAATCTTTTTTGAGGTAAAATGACGAAAAGTAGTGAGTTTGACATTTCAGGAGTTTTTTGAATTATGACTCAACAGGCTACCTTAACGGCCCAAGATGTGGCGGTTTGTTTGCGAATCGCGAAAAATACCGTCTACGAATTAGTGAAACGGGGTGAATTGAACCATTACAAAGTCGGAAGAAAGATGCGTTTCACCAGCTCGGACGTCGAAAAATATATCGCCAATTCCAGAAGAAGCCACAGCATGGAACCCAGCCAGCCAAGAGCGACGACCGGCCCGACTCCGGCG
>JAISZP010000002.1 GCA_031269135.1 Deltaproteobacteria bacterium
GAATTAAATAGCTTTTTTTTTTAGCTGCGGACGAAACACTAACAGCACCGGCCTATCCGAAATTTAGGACGGAAATCTTACTGTTTTCCATAAGTCCGTTTGACCTAAAAAACAAAGTCTTTACCCTTCAATTGCATAGTTTTATGAAACGATAAACTAGCTTGCCTGGACTAGTTTATATGCCGCTATTGCATTTGGTCGGTTTAAATTTAGTTTTCGCGGCGATTACATTCCGTAACGCGCGATAAATTTGTACATGCGTATGTATGAATTTCCTCAATCAATGCCCGTCACCTGTTCAAGAGCCAATTTTTACGGAGGTTTGTGATGAAAAAGACTTTTTTTGCCTTTTTGATCTTGTCGTTTATGCTCGTATTCAGCCCAGCGATTCAAGCGGCTGACGAGGTGCAGCCCATCGTATGGGAAGCTCAGACCCTCTGGAACGCCGGCGAAATTCCCCAAAAGACCTTTGAAGATCTTTGCAAGAACATCGAGGTCATGAGCGGGGGCCGCCTGATCATTAAACCCAACGCCAGCGGCACCATCGTTCCTCAAAATGAAACCTTGGATGCCCTCCAAAACAACGTCCTTCAAGTCATCCACGTCTGGCCCGGCTACGGCGCCCCCAAAAACCCCGCCTTCGCGGCTATCAGCGATCTGATTTTCGCTTACGAACACCCCTGGGAACTCGACACATGGCTCAATTACAAGGGCGGCTTGGAACTGCTGAGAAAGCTTTATGCTCCTTTCAACGGCTACACCGTCGGCGCCATGTTCTGGGGAGTGGAATCATGGCCTAGCCGCAAGCCTCTCACCAGCGTTGAGGATTTTAAAGGCCTCAAAATCCGCCTTGCCCAAGGCATGCAGGCTGAGATGATGGCGAAAGCCGGCGCCTCGGTCATCCAGCTTCCTGGAAATGAAATCTTCCCAGCCCTTGATAAGGGCGTCATCGACGCTTGCGACTGGTCGACGGTAGGCGTCAACGATTCTTTAGGCCTGTACGAACTCTCCGGCGTCGATTACGCCGTTTACCCCGGATTCCACTCCATGCCGATCGGAGACTTCACGGTCAACACCGAAGAATGGAACAAACTTCCGGACGATCTTAAAGCCATCGTTGAGACTGCGGTTCGCCGGTGGTGTTGGGATTCGATTGAAAAAATCGCCGTCGCCGATATCGACTTCGTAGCCAAAAACAGCCAAGAAGGCGCCAAGGTCAAGATCATAACCTGGACGACCGAAAACAAGGCTGCCGCCAGAGCGCTCGCCATGGAGGTCTGGCAAGAATGGAAGACCAAGAACGCCGACTGCAAAGAAGTCATCGAATCTCAAGAGGCTTGGCTCAGAGAGCTCGGCCGCATCAAGTGACGCATTCGCCTAAGGCGCCGACCTCACCAATCGACGCCTTAGGCCCTCGCCCAAGTTTTCTGTTTTTATGGTTTCTGCTTTTTAAGTTTTCTGTTTTTTGAGTTTTCTGTTTTTTGAGTTTTTGTTTTTATGGAGGTAGGAACAAAAGTGAAAACCGCGATCAAAGTGATTGAAAAGATATCCACCATCTGCGGGTACCTGGTGGCTCCTCTGCCGCTGATAGCTGGGTTCATAATCTGTTACGAGATTGTAATGAGGCAATTTTTCGATCGCCCGACTCTTTGGGTTTCGGAAACGACAGCCATGCTCTGCGGCGCTTGTTACCTACTGGGAGGAGCCTTAAACATCAAAAACGACCACCATGTGCGGGTGGACATCCTCTACTCCCGCTTTTCCAAACGTGGCCGGGCCATTTTGGACTGCTTCAACTTTCTGTTTCTAGCTCTCTACCTTCTGATAATGCTCAAGCTGATTTGGCCTTACATGCTGCAAAGCATACGGCTCGACGAACACAGCTACACCGCCTGGAACCCGGCTGTTTGGCCGATGAAGATCATTCTCTTCGCCGGGTTCGCCTTGGTTTTTCTCCAAGCATTGGCCACTTTTTTGAGAAACATCTTCATGGTGATCAAGGGGCGGTCAATATGAGCATATCTGTAATCAGCCTAGTATTGGTGGCCATTCTTATATTGATGCTCTGCATGGGACAGCCTCTTTCATGGAGTTTAGGCGCCGCAGCAGTCGTATTGTGCCTGATGCACTTCGACACCTTAAGGCCGATCACCAGCTTCGTCAACCGCATCTTCGACATGGCCCAGAGCTCCACTCTTATGGCTGTGCCCCTGTTCGTCATGATGGCCTCGATTCTTCAGCGATCGGGCGTCGCCGAAAATCTTTTCAAAGCCGCCTACATCTGGGCCGGCGGTCTCAGAGGGGGTCTAGCCATCGGCACCATCTTCGCCAACATCATCATGGCCGCCATGGTGGGAGTGGTCGGCGCCGAGATAGTCACCTTAGGAATGGTCGCCTTGCCGCAAATGCTCAAGCACAAATACGACAACACTTTAGCTTTGGGCACCTTAGCCGCCGGAGGCGGACTCGCCACTTTAATTCCGCCTTCGGTGGTCTTCATCGTCTACGGAATGACGGCCAGCGTCTCCGTCGCTCAGCTCTTCACCGCCGGGATCCTCCCCGGCCTCATATTGGCCTTTGGGTATATCGCTTTCATCGTCATACACTGCAAACGGCACCCTGAAGCCGCGCCTCTTCCTCCTCAGGAGCTTAGAAATCTGCCCTTCGTCGAACGCCTCAAAGTCTTAAAGACGCTGGCTCTGCCGTGCATCATAACGTTCGGCGTCTTGGGCTCGATCTATCTCGGCGTCGCCACCCCCAACGAGGCCGCCGGGGTCGGCGTGGTCTTGGTCATAATCTGCTCTCTGATTATGAAGACCTTTAACCTAAAGATGCTTTGGGAATCATGCTTGGAGACCGTAAAGGTCAGCTGCATGCTCTCATGGTTGTTCTTCGGCGCTCAGACGGTCATCGGCGCTTACACCTTAGCCGGAG
>JAISZP010000003.1 GCA_031269135.1 Deltaproteobacteria bacterium
GTCGAAATTCGGAATGGGTCCCAGCGCCTCCAATATCGCCACCAACGCCTGACGGGCGTCGGCGACCAAGGGCACGTCGACGTCCAAAACCTTGTGGATGGAGGTGGTATCCACGTCTATGTGGATTATGGTCGCTTCCGGGGCGAAGTGAGCCAGAGCGCCGGTCACTCTATCGTCGAAACGGGCGCCGACGGCCATGATCAGATCGGCGGTCTGAATCGCCATATTGGCCCGGTAAAGTCCGTGCATGCCCAGCATGCCTAAAGACAAGCGGTGAGTGCCGGGAAAGCCGCCCAAACCCATTAAAGTGGTGGTGACCGGTATTTCCAACAACTCCGCGAGCTTCGACAGTTCCTCGCTGGCTCCCGCCGAGATGACCCCGCCGCCGGCGTAGATGATGGGACGCTGAGCTTTGACCAATAAATCCGCGACCTTTTGCACCTGTTTGGGGTGCGGGGTCAAATGGGGCTGATAAGCCTTAAGTTCGACCTTTCTAGGGTATCTAAATTCGGCTTCCCCCGCGACGACGTCTTTGGGGAGATCCACCAAAACCGCCCCCGGGCGGCCTGAGGTGGCGACGTAGAAGGCTTCTTTGACCGTCTGGGCCAATTCTTCCGTCGACAGCACCAAGTAGTTGTGTTTAGTCACCGGACGGGTGATGCCGACTATGTCCACTTCTTGAAAGGCGTCGTTTCCGATAAGCATACGGCTGACTTGTCCGCAAAATACTATGACCGGGACGCTGTCCATGTGGGCGCCGGCTATTCCCGTAATCGTATTGGTGGCGCCAGGGCCGCTTGTCACCAACACAACGCCGGGTCTGCCCGTGGCTCTGGCGTAGCCGTCGGCGGCGTGAACGGCGGCTTGTTCGTGGCGCGTCAGCACGAATCTTAAGCCGCTCGTCTCCAAGTGATGGTGAATGTCGATAGTCGTCGCCCCGGGGTACCCGAAGATGACTTCGACGCCTTCTTTTTTCCAGCATTCAATTAAGATTTCCGCTCCGCTCAATATGGTCATTTAGAACCGTTCCAAAATATAAAATAGGTGTTGACAAGCACCGGTTGGGGGAGCCGTCGATAAATTCAGGCAAACCCTCATCAATCTCAAGCTCATGAAAACCGGCGAATTAAAGAGACAAAGACCCATTAGTGTAGCAAGAACTTACAAACAGTGCGCTAATTGGTCCTTAGGAAACGTATAAGCCAACTTTAGTTGATTGTGGCTAAGCTCCTTTAGGCTAATCTTTTCAGATTAGCCTAAAGTACACTAGACGATATAAGGAACAAGCACAGTCGCATTTGCACTAACCACACTTTTGGGTCTATTGTTGATATAGAAGTTTAGTATTGATATCGGTTTATCGGCTTGATGCCGATGTTTGCTTGATGTCGACGTTTGATTGACGCCAATATTTGATTGCTGGCGTCGTTCGGCGGCTCGGCGCCGATCATGAACCAACCAATGAACCAACAAAGCGCCGAACCTACGATTGAAAGTCTCGGACTAAACAACGGCGGCATCAGCTTTTTTCGCTCATCAAGCAAAAATAACCGGACAAAAACAGTCGACGAATGAAAAGACCGGGGACTCTAAAAATTCAAAAACAATCCCCAATCCCTTAGCTTCAGCTAGGGGCAGCCGACGAGCGGTGCTGAGCCAATATACGCTCGATTTTGTCTTTGCCGGCCAGTTTGACCTTTTGGATGCGCTTTCTTTCGAGATCTTCTTCCGTAGTAAGGTAAGCTCTACGATTCATCTCATCTAAAAGTTTCTCAAAGTCACGGTGATTATCGACCAATTGTTTTAAAACTGGATTTGTGTCGATGAGTTTCTCGATCAGGGTCTCATCTTGTATTTCCATATGCCACACCATAATCTGGGGTCAAGGCGCTGGAATTGCCAGGCGCAAATGTCTGAAGGAAGGCGATTACCACTGCTAAAGGCAAGCGCTGGGTCAAGGACCAAAGAACAACAAAAAAATCAAAGATAAGAAATCTTAAGCTTTTCAACCGAAACACTAACCGAGGCAAAAAATACTAACCGAGGATAGATGATTGCCAAGGCGAAACGCCAACCAAGGATAGCCCGCCGGAAAAAATAGCGACACTTAGACCTTTGGCGGTGTATATAATAAATATACTAAAATCAGTTCCAAGTCAAGACGGTACGATGAAGCCGACTCGGCAAAACAGTCCGGAAAAAAATAGCCCGGCAAAAAATACTCCGGCAGCGGCCTGGACTCGCTCGCTCTCAATTGCGGCGCTCCTTGCGACGCTCCTTTCGGCGCTACTTGCTCAGCCGCATCCATTTCTCGGCGCATCAAGAAGATACTGCGATTTTATTAGTTAATGAATTCAAATAGTTATGTTCATATTCTAAGGGATTCTTGGATTTTCTCAAAAACAATTGAGGATTTCGTCGTTTTTCAGTATTATTGACCTTTGCCTTATCTCAAAAAGGAGATCGGATCCTTTTCCCTTGGAAAACAAGAGAAAACGGAGGACGTAAACTCAGCTTGCGTTGCGCAATCATCCAAAATAACCCCAAGGTCGGGGACATAACAGGCAACTGCCTAAAAATCGAAAGCGCCGCCCGCATGGCGGTCGCTCAAGGGGCGACTTTAGCCGTCTGTCAAGAGATGTCGATCATAGGTTACCCTCCTAGAGATCTGCTTCAATATAATTTCCTCATCGAGGAAGCTAACGAAGCAGTCGCTGAACTTGCCGGGCGATTAGCCGACTTGGACTTGACTCTCATCGTCGGTTCGGTCGACTTTAACCCCTCGATCCACGGCCGCAGCATTCAAAACGTGGCCTTGATCTTGGAAAGAGGGCAAATTACCGGAAGATACGCCAAAAGGCTGCTTCCGACCTATGACGTTTTCGACGAAGCGCGCTACTTCGAGCCGGGAACCGCGCCTTTGACGTTCGCGCATAAGGGCGTAAAGTTCGCGCTCACCATCTGCGAGGACATCTGGAACGACTTTTCTTATTTCGAGAAGTCTTTATACCCAATCGACCCCTTGACGAATCATCCGCCCTTCGATGTTCTGCTCAACCTTTCCGCCTCTCCCTTCTACGTCGGCAAACAGCGATTGCGGGAGGAAATGGTGGGGTTTCTAGCCAAAAAGTATAGCGTGCAGGCCGTCTACGTCAACCAAGCCGGCGCCGACGACGAACTGGTCTTCGACGGTCGAAGTTTTCACGTGGACCGAAACGGAAAGCTGATCAATAGGGCTAAAGCCTTTGAAGAAGACCTGTTGATGATAGACTTCGACCAAAAGGCCGCCGCGACCGACGCAGGCTTCTTAAGCCCGCAGCAGGAGTTCTGGGGCGCTTTGGTGCTGGGCGTGCGGGATTATTGCCGTAAAAACGGCCTGGGCAGCGTAGTCTTGGGCTTATCCGGCGGGATAGACAGCGCTTTGACGGCGGCTATCGCCGCGGAAGCCGTAGGACCCTCGAACGTGACGGGGATACTGATGCCGTCCCCCCATTCCAGCGACCACAGTCTCAACGACGCCCTCGAACTTATAAAGAATTTATCTCTCCGTCCGGCTCAGATCCTTCATATAAGAGAGGTGATGGAATCGTTCGATCGCACTCTGGCCCCGGTTTTTCAAGCAAGGCCGAAGGACACCACCGAAGAAAACATTCAGGCCCGCATTCGAGGAACCTTATTGATGGCGGTCGCCAACAAGTTTGGGAGCATCCTTTTGACTACCGGCAACAAATCCGAGATTGCCGTAGGTTACTGCACCATCTATGGGGACATGTGCGGGGCTTTGGCCGTCATAGGCGATCTGTACAAAACCGAGGTCTTTAAGCTTGCGGCTTGGTTGAACCAAACCAAAGGGCCGACCATCCCCATCAGCACTCTGACCAAACCCCCTTCAGCCGAACTTAGGCCCAATCAAGTCGATCAAGACAGTCTTCCTCCTTATGACCAATTAGACGAAATACTCAAGATGCTTGTCGAAGATCGCCAAGGACCAGCGGCTTTGGAACTCAAAGGCTACTCGCCGGAGTTGGTTCGTAAAGTCGCGAACTTGGTCAGGATAGCGGAATTCAAGAGGCGGCAGGGAGCGCCGGTGATAAAAGTGACCGAGCAAGCTTTCGGTGTGGG
>JAISZP010000033.1 GCA_031269135.1 Deltaproteobacteria bacterium
GTTCCAAGGGAAATTTATATTTCGTTTGGCGCACCAGCTGTTAAGGGCATTTGCTTTTTAATAAAAATTTTTCGACTTAGGTCGCAAACAACCCCTTTTAGGCTGGTCCCTATCGAGAAGATGGCGGTCTGGACATGCCGATTATGCCGATTGCATAGGGCGAAAATTCGCTCTCCGGCTTAGCTGCGCCGAGTCATGATTCTGAGGCTTTTCAAGAACATGTGAAAGTGGAGGGGTTAAGGCGCGGCGGAGAACGGAAAAGGGGGTTTTTATGAGGGGAAATTCAGCCGAATAATTTGGCGATTATCTTTTCCAGATAAGGAGATTCGAAAAGCCCATTCTCATCTGTTTGAGTTAGTGGGTCGTTTACGCTGATTTTCTTGCTTTTAGGTTCTTTACGGCTCTTGTCGAGTTTAAGTTTAAGGTTGGTTAGGTTTTTGTACATGCGGCTTTCTTCGGCGGCTGAACCAAACAGATCTTCAAAGCGACCGCAGTTTTCATTTTTTTCGTCGGCGTCGGCAAAGCCGCTATTTCGTAGAATTCTATAAGCCAATCTTATATCCGGGGGGAGGTTGGCCAAATCGTCATCCGGCAGAGGCTTGCCTGCTCCGCTGAGATTGTCGAACTGGCCCTCGGCGATGGCTTCCAAAATTTTGCGTTCGGCCACCAAGGCTATGACATCTATCCGTTCTTCCACATTCGCCTCCCAATCCTTGAATTCTACGCCACAAACGTGAAAAAATCCAGGTCGGATTTTAAAAGTGGGGTTGTCTGAATTTGTGGAAGTGGTAGAATATAGGCTTATTACAGTCAATCGCTTTTTAAATTTTAGAGGCGAGGCAGGCTCAGGAAAGGAGCGCGTTAATTTGAAGTTTGTGGATTCCGCTAAAATCCAAGTGTCCTCAGGTCATGGCGGCGCAGGTTGCGTAAGTTTCAGGCGCGAGAAATACGTCCCTAAAGGAGGCCCGGACGGCGGGGACGGCGGCCGCGGAGGAGACGTCATAATAGAAGCCAAGAGTCAAAAAGAAACCTTGATTCGCTTTCACTTCAATCAGCACTTCAATGCGGGCAACGGCCTGCCGGGCAAGGGAAAATGCCGGACGGGAGCTGACGGCGCTGACGTTAGACTTGTCGTGCCTCCGGGGACTTTGGTCATAAACGCTGAAACGGGCGAGTTGTTATGCGATCTGGCCCATAACGGCCAGGTCTTCGTCGCCGCTAAGGGCGGTCGAGGAGGGCAGGGTAACGCCAAATTCGCCAGCAGCACCCATCGCACCCCCAGATTCGCTCAGCCTGGCGGAGACAAACAGCAATTAAAGCTTATTCTTGAATTAAACCTGATCGCCGATGCCGGGCTGGTCGGCTATCCTAATGTCGGCAAATCCACGCTCATTTCAAAGCTCTCGTCGGCTAAACCCAAGATAGCCGATTATCCTTTCACCACTTTAGTTCCTAATCTGGGGGTAGTCACGGCCGGAAAGGAGCATTCCTTCGTCATAGCCGACCTTCCCGGTTTGATAGACGGCGCCTCCGACGGACTTGGACTTGGTCACCGCTTTCTCAAACACCTGAGCCGATGTTCCGTGCTGGTCCATATCCTCGATCCCTCCAGGATGGATCTGGAGCACCCTGAAAGGGACTTGGAGGCGATTAAAAAAGAGCTTAAAGCATACGATCCGGAACTTTCCAAAAAGCCGAAATTAATAGCCATGGGGAAGATGGATCTGCCTGAAGGACCTATAGCCTTGGCGGCCTTTAAAAAAGCGAAGCCGCGCACTCCCGTGGCGCCCTTTTCTTCCTTCACCTCTGAAGGTCTCGATGAACTGCGCTGGGCTATCTGGAAGGTCGTCTCCAAAAATAAGGTTATTCAATCGTGACTACAGCCGTCAAAGGTAGGGGCCTGGGGATCGTTTGCCTTTTGTGTTCCTTGATTTTGGTGTCGGTGGGACTGCTGCTTCAAGTGCAGGTTATGGGTCTAAGTTTATTAGGACTATTCCCGGTCGCTTTGGAGTTTGTCGTCTTGCGCTCGATGTTCCGAACCGTTTTCGACGGGCGAGACGAAACGCGATTTTCAAATCGCAACCGAATAAACTCGATATCCGTACTTGAGCATATATCCAAAACTCCCTGTTGGTCTCTGATTATCCTGACGCTTTCGTTGGATGTGGTCAACCTGTCGGCGGGCGTATCCGATGTAGCTCCATTGAAAACGTTTTTCATCAACTATTTCCATCCCAGCCTTTGGAGCGGCTTGGGAGCGGTATTGTTTCTTTCTCCCAAGTTAAGCTCGTCTTATTCCAAAAAACTGCTGTTGCCGCTTTTTTTGGTCTTCATTCACTTATACTTGACGTTGCTTGGCCATGACGTCCCTTCCGCCAGAATTCAGTTGGCAGTCTTTGGCGTTTGGGCTTTAATTTTCGGGCAAGGAGTCAAAGTAAGAGTATTTACTCTATTTTTGATCGCGGGTTTTTTCGTTTCGGAATTCCTGACGACGAATACGGCTTTGTTTGATTTTTTTAAGAACTGTTATTGGATAAACCCCTTGACTGAACTTGAAATGGCTCTCGATCTGAGCCTTAAAGGGGTAGCTTACCAGTCTTCCGGCAGGTGGGGATTTGGGGCGGAGTATCTAAGCCGTTTGGATTTCGCCCGTCCTGAACTCATGTTTTTAAATGGCCTGTCTTATTTGACCGTCTTAGCCGGCAGCGCCGGGGTGATGGTTTTTGTCTTGATGCTGTTGGCGCTTTTCTTCAGCATGGCAGGTCTTGCTCTTAAAGAAAACAGTCCCCATAAGGCCGCCGTCGTTCTTCCCGCCTGGCTTTTCGTTTCCGTCGATCAGTTCTTCACCGTCATTTTGTATATCGGCTTCCGAGGTTATGGTCTGTCTCACGGAGCGGCGTTCATAGGCGGCGGAGAATTGGGACT
>JAISZP010000038.1 GCA_031269135.1 Deltaproteobacteria bacterium
AAAAAAACCTCTGACTTAAGTCAAGGGATAAATTGGGTTCGAATTTGATTAGAAATACAAGAAAATATTCCAAACCATCGATTCATAACAAAATTCGATTCATAACAAAATTCGGTTCACAACAAAATTCGGCGACGCTTACACAAACTTGTTCGCTGCAATCTTATTCGCTAAAATCTTGCTCACTGCAATTTCGTCGCAGTTCGACTGCTCTCTCCGATTTTCATACAAAAATCATGCCGACAAAATAATCTTTGATTGCAACAGCTCTTTCGCTTTACTTAAACAAAACGACCTAAACAAACGTTGAGACGTTCAAAAGACGACTATTTTTTCTTCTGACTCGCCAGTTGGATCTCGTCCGGGGTCAATTCACGGTAAGTGCTCCCCTGACACTTCACTTTGATCAGCATGGTCAAGGTTTCGGTCATTAACGGAGAATCCACTTGAACCGAGGTTATGTTGATGAGCCTATCCATTTGGCTAAGCGCGTAAAAAAACTTCAAGACGCTTAAAAACCCGCCCTCCAAGTTCATCGAGAATTGAATTTCAGCGTAATCAGCCAGAGGAACAGCGGCCTTTGGAGCAAATAGAGTCACCCTGGCGCCTGCTTGGGCGCCTAATTCCGAGATTATCTCTATGAGTCTGGGAATCTCGTTTTCAGTGGTCAAAAAGCTCTTTAGATAGCTGTAAGTGTAGGTAACCGGCTGGATGTAGTCGGCAATCGGTTTGTGCTTATTTATGTTGGCCGTCTCCGTTTTTATCTGCTCGTTGAGGGAGGCGACCTCTCTGGTCAGAGTGGCGACCTGGGCTTCCCAAGGAGTATAGTAAAGCATATAAAAGACGGCTATCGCCGCGACTATTCCGGCCACTAAGATGGCTATCTTAGCTCCTTTTTTGAGACCGGCTATTTTAGAGAAAAAATCCGAACCTTTTTTTGTCTTTTTTACAGCTTGAGCCTTTGCCATGATTGCCTCATTAAAATCAAACAGCCACCCGGGTTTAGTCGCCTCAAGTCGGACTCCGAGGCGGGGTTGACTCTCTTGTTAAAAACAAACCGTCATCTATCGTAATTCATCGGGTCATAGTAATCGGGTCATATTCATCGCGTCGCAGTCATCGCGTAATCGTCGTCGTCGTCACGCCTATCGCTTACAGAAGTTTAGCGTTTTCCTTGTTGCGTTCCAGGGCTTTCGCAAGATCCGGGGCGGCGGCGGAAACGATCTTTCTGATCGTTTCTCCATCCGGCAGATTGACGTCCGGCAGACCTTGATCCAATAAAGTGGGATCAGGCAAGATGGAAGAAGACTTAATCTCGAAGGTCACTAATTTCACTCTATTGATGACTGTATCGCCGGCGGCCCTTTGGAGTTCCACCTGCTTCAAAAGCGGCAGTTGCTCCAAACGGCTCAAAAAGGAAGCCACCGCCTCATGATCGGTCGCCATTCCTTTAATGGAGAGCACCCCTTTATCATGAGAACAGCTTGTAAGCCAAGTGGTTTGATTATTGACTTGACTGGCTATGGCCATAAAAAGCCTGGCCTGATCGCGGCGTCTTTCTTCAAGTTCCGAAATAGCCGCGACCTGCACCATTTCTTTCACGAAAAGCGTAGTCTGCTCCAAAGCCGCCTTAGCTTGCGAAGAAAGATCGTTTAAAGTCTTGGTGTAGTTGGCCTTCTCCTTTTGCAAAGCTTCGACTTTGGGCGTCATATAAAAAACGTTGGCGAAGTACATCAGCAAACCTACCGCCACCATCACCACAAAAAAAATGGTCACCAATAATTTGCCGCCGGCTGTCTGTCGAAACGACTCTAAAGGTAAAAGGTTTATTTTAATCACTATCTTGCCCTCCCAAAGACTATAAGATCTCTTGTTTACGTATAGCTAGACCGAAGCTGACGGCCATTTGGGGTCCTATATAGTCGATGTACGCTTGATCAAACTTCTTGATGTTAAATTTAACTGTTTTCAAGGGATTGAAAATTTCGGTAGGAAGGTGGAAATGGCTTTGAAACTGCTCGGCGATCCCATTAAGATTGGCGCCGCCGCCCGCTAAAAGGATCTTGCTCGCCTGGAATTCAGGGACCTCGCTTTTGACGGAATCGATGGCTCGTTCGACCGCAGCCATCCAGTTGCTGACTATGCGGTCGACCACTTCGGAAGCCTGGGCGAGTTCAGGCGGTTCGACATTGCCCAGCTTAATCGCCTCAGCCTCCTCAGGCGGCACGCCGAAGGCGTCCTCGATGTCCTCAGTCAACCTCTGCCCGCCGATGTTCTCTTCCTTAATGGTGTGAGGCAAGCCTTCGTTAAGAACTGTGATGTGTATCAAGGTGGCGCCGATATCGACCAAGACGGCGTTATCCCGAGATTCGGGATTGGTGAAGTCGTAGGCGTTGAACAACGCCAGCGCATCGACGTCGATGACGGCCGGCTTGAGAAGCTTGGTCAGGGCGATCGCCTGGAGGTAGTTGAAGACGACTTCTTTTCTGGCCGCCACCAACAGAACCGACATCTGCCCGTATCGATCGTCGTTGGCCAGGATGTGACCATCTATGATGACCTCGTTTATGGGATACGGTATGTACTGTTCGGCCTCTAGAGTCAAAGACTGTCTCAATTCTTTTTGGCTGATCACCGGCATGGAGATCTTTTTGATGATCATCGTCTCTCCGCTGAGAGAGAGGGCGGCGAAACGGCCTTTGGAGAGTTTGCAGAGTTTGATCAGAGATCGCATGGCGGCGCTCATGGCGGTCCTGGCCGGAATCGGTTGCTCTTCCCATTGAGTCATGACGCCGTATGGCATCTGAGCCATACCCAGACCTTCGAGGGACACTACTTGACGTTTACCCTTGCCTTTAATGCTTAAAAGAATTGCCTTAGCCGCATAGGTGCCAATGTCAAAGCCTATAACGGACATAGTCAAGTCTCCTTTCGTCGATGGCGTCCTTCGATGTCCACGCTGTTTATAGCAATCAGGAATCAAAAGGTTAGAGATGATTGATGATCGGCTTGCCTCAAAGCTGATGGTTCCGCGCAAAAGAACCTATAAGAGAAAAATCGGCGACGATGTTCTTTTAGATTTTAGCGAATGGGGGCAAGCAAGATCCGAGCGACACGTAGGTTTCAATTAAAAATCAACGATCCTAGGGTTTTGCCCTATAAACGTCAAAAACGCGTTTCCTAAGGATTACACGCCCCTCGCAAGCCAATCAAGCCCGCAACGCCGAAATGAACTTATAAAACAAACCAAGTTCGGCGAATTGGGGAGAAAATGACCGGAGGGGGCTGAAATTTGCAACTTTAAAACCTTATGTTTAAAAGACGAACGTAAACCGACTTGCTCTTAAACACAGTTAAAACAATAAACTTTGCCCAAGACGGAATAAACGCCCTGATCGATAGGAAAAAAAACTAAAGGGCCGATCAGGGGACGATATTTGGAACCATCATCACCAAAACCGGCCCTATTAGGTGGGCTCTTGATGGTTTTCGACCGGGCTTGACAAAAAGCCCAATTACCATTAGAGCAAATCAGCAAAAATCTTGTCTTTGTCTTCCAGAGAATAGCCCAACGCCAAAATGATCTTGCGCATGGTTTCCATCCGAGCTTTCTCGCCATTTTCGATCCGATCAATCGTCATGGGGGAAACTCCGGCCTTTCTGGCCAGTTCAGCTTTGCTGAGCAAGAGTTGTTCTCTGATGTTTTTAAGTGTGTTCTTCGCCAAAATAGCACCTCTTTCAAGTAGAGCAATTTTAAAATTTGGGAGTCTCTTCCCGCAACATTCATCTTATTCTTATTTAAGCAATTTTACGACTCCTTGTCAAGCTATTTTTTATAATTGATAAGCAACTGAAAACAAGTTACACACTGTATAGGCAATCGACAGGGAAGACAACACAATATCTTGTGATAAGGTACCTAAAAAAAATTTTTTTTCTAGTCTAAATTTGGAATAAAATAACGTAATTTCTCCCCACCTAGAGACGGCCACTAAACAAAAGAGAACCAAACTTAGGGACCTGTGAGCCTATTAAGCATCCATTGCTCAATCAGGCCACACGTTTTTCAACTGCCCTACCAAATTAGCATCACCCTTAACTTTTATTTTGCCGGTAATGAAGGCCATCATAGGACTCATTTGTCTCTGAGCTACCTTCAGAAGCGTAGCGGAATTGGTTGTTACAGTCACATCCGGCTCAGAGTCGTCATATAAGTTCACAGTTATGACTCCCTCGTTAAAATCCACCAACCACTGTTTTTGCTGTTCGTCAGTAATGTTCAACAGTATGGAAGCTTTTATGTTCGAGTCAAGCTTTGTCCTTGACGCCTTATCAATCATCTTATGGTAGAGTTCTTCCAGGGTCATTTTTCCTCCATCTCTTTAGACCGGACGGCTAACTGATAACGTGTGATTTACCTAATAAGCCTTTGGTGATTGAAGTTATCTCAGAGAAATACAATTAAACGCATTTTAGTTTGCGACTGTATATCTGTGAAGCGGATGGCGAACCATTGAGGCCCGATTCGCGATTCCGCCGAATCCGCAGGCTTTGAACCTTGCTCCAAAAGAGTCCTGCTCCAATAGAGCCTTGCAGCGAAAAGCCCGCTTTTCCCCGCCGCGACGGATGAAAGACGTCTAGCGAGAGATTGCTTTAATGGCGCCTTTCTATAGCGCCTCTCTATAGCGCCTTTCTAGCCCCTTCTTAGGGAAAGGGAGTCATTTTTCTCGACCCTGGCAGATGAAAAATATCGTCGAAGGCGCTGTTTGAGAGAGAAAATATTCGCTCTCCAATGTCGTAAGGGTTTTAAGCCGACCCGAGGCAGGCGCAAAAAGCGCCTACCTATTATAAATGATTTTACTCGACTCGTTTTAACTATGTCAACATTATTAAAATTTCGCCGAATTTTCACATCGCCGTAAAGTCAAACAACTTGATGATAGCGCCTTGCCAAAGGGAAGGATATTGATTTCGCCGAACTGCATCAAAACTTGCAAACTTCGGCCAAAAGCGATCTTTACAGCGCAGTTTATGTACCTAAACCGATCTAACAAGCAAACATGCGATTAAACATTAAATCGAACTTGAAAGCTCAGCGCTTCGCAATGCCTCACTATTGTCGATAATCAGCGGCATCGACATCAATTTTCGTCAGACTTCGATTGAGAGCTTGTCTGTTTGAAGACGCCCCAAGATACTGAAGATTTTTCGGTTCAAGTCGACCGACGCGCCTTGGAAGAGCAACAGACGTCATTGCGGATGTCATCGCCCATATTTGCGGCGGTCTTGCTCCAAAAGGTTTTCAGACGCCGAATCATTAGTTTGCCTTTACTGTGGAAAAGTAGACCTTACATTGTCGACAATGCAAATGCAACCCGAACAAGGCCAAAACTCTTAAAAAGACCCTTGAAAAGAACATGAAAAAAACTTTCACCTCCAAAAGAGCGCTAAAATACGCCATATCTTAAAGCGTCGGAGAGGCCGCAGACTCATTTAAAAACTAATTATCGAGTCCTCCATTGGACTTATAAAATCATCTCTCAAAATCGTTATTTTTAGAGCCGTTAGTTCAAGATCCACATCTACATTCGTCGATTCAAGATCCTCCATTCTAGATCCTTCGATTTCAGTCGACAAGCGTCTCAAAAACTAACGTTGATTGGAAACTCATCCACCTAAGCGAAAAGTCAAAAGCTTAAAGTTCATGTCGTAAACATTGCTCGCCGGACCATAAGCCAAGGGAAAGCGACGAACATCAACCCAAAACGTTTTGAGTGATGCTTTTTGGCGGCGGCGCAAAATATTGCGTCCATCTCGCCCGTCCTTCTGATGTTTAAATGACGAGCCTGCTTTTAAGTGGCGAAGCTATTCGGCCTCGGGTATAATAATTGCGATTGCGGAAATGAAATCTATGCCTTTTAAATGGCCGGAGCCGCTGCCGCCCTACGACGCGCCGGTTTTTTCGAGCCTCTTGACCGGCATCTTATAACAGGATTTTTGAAGGAAACTTTAGCATCATGATGCGCATCGATCTTATAGGCCGTAAATCTTGGAGGCCCTAAACGCTTGGATGGTTTTAAGACTTGGATGGCTTAAAGACTTGGGCGGCTTAAAGACTTGGAGGCCCTAAATGCTTGGCGGCATGAATACTTGGATGGCATGGGTATGGGCGCGCGATACGTAATCATATTGACTCCTCGACAAAAGCTTCATCTGACGCGATTGACTAAAACTCGCAAGAGCGATAGCCGGTCAGCTCTATTTGCCAGAGCTTTACTGCTCAGCGAAAGTAAGCCTTCTGGGCCAGGCTGGCTGAGCAAAGATGTTTGCGCGGCGCTCGGCTTTGGAGAAAGCACTCTGGAGAGGTTAAAAAAGCGGTTTGTCCAAGAGGGTCTCGAGAGAGCTCTCGAACGCAAACCCCTCGCTGTCGGCCAAAGAGACGTCAAACTAGACCAGGACTTCGAAACCAAGATTATTGCGCTGGCCAGTTCTTCGCCGCCTCAAGGGCGAGCTAGATGGACTGTTCGCCTTTTAGCCGAAAAAGCGGTTGAACTTGCCTATATCGACGCTGTTTCCGCGATGTCGATTCAGAGGATCTTGAAAAAAAACAGCTTCGAGCTCTTGCCGACAACTACCGGAAAATCCCGCCAAGATGGCGCGATGCTTTTGTAGCTACGATGTAATGTGTACTGAAATTTTACGGCAAGCAACTTATAAAAACAAATCATTTAATATATCAATTATAATTTTATTTGAAATAATATTTATATCATGCTATTATTGGAATCATGGCGGTCAGCTTACGGGCTTGGGAGGATGATGCGATCAATTGCGAATATCGCCCACCACTTACGCAAAAAGCCTGACATTCGCCAAAAAAAACGAAACGTTTGATGTTTGCCGCCTGGTTCAAGACGGAAAATGCTTACGACTGACATGCGCTCCGCACATAAGAGTCGCGACAACGCTGCAAATGAACATATTTCCCCGTCGAAACCGTTCTTTTAGTCGTCGATTCGTCGGCGCTAATTTGCAGGTATTTGCTTGCAGGCATTAGTTTGTAGGCATTAGTTTTCTGGTTTTTAAACTTGTTCCTTCACTTTTGTTTACGCCTTTTTTGCTCCATTCCCAGCGACCCCTTCGACTGAAGAAATTTTCTTTTGCGCGCTTTCGCAAACTTTCTCTTTTTTGGTCGCGCGACCACGCGACTAAAAAAGCATTTGGAGCATCTTTGAAGCAATATCTTATTTCCACGCTGATTTGTCTATGGTTCACGCTGTTTGGCCCAAATTTCGCGCCAAACGTTCAAGCCGAGGAGACTAGTTCTTGGAAGGTGATCAGCTGGGCCTCTCCCGTAGGTCCCCAGGCGCTCACTTATGAGACGCTGAAGGGCTTTAAGGCTATGCTGTCTTTCATCAACTCCAAAGGCGGAGTCAATGGGCTCCCGATTGATCTCTACACTCTGGAGGCGGACGATTCGCAAGCGGATTTTTTCTCTCGCTTGGACAATATAGTCACAAGGCTCCAGCCGGACTTGGCGGTTGGAGGAGCGGCCAATGTCTTGCCTTTGGAGACGGCCGAGTATTTTCGCAGGACAAGAACAGTTTGGTTCGGACCTTGGTCGCATCGCGAGAAACTCTACCAGAATAGAGATAACGACCCCATTGGTCTTTTGCCTACTGAAAGCTCCGAACTGGAACTCCTCTTTGGATTGGTCGGCAAACGGTTCGGCGAAAACGCCAACGTCTCATTCATCTATTTCAACGCTTTTTACGATTCCGCCGATCTGGCCAATGTCCGACAATTAGCCGCCAAACACAAACTAAATCTTTTCCCCGAAAGCCTCGGCACTGATTTTCGCAATTGGGCCTCTCTGGAAAGCAACTTAAAGGACGTCTCGGCTGTGGTGCTTTGGCTTCCTCCGGGACCTGCGGCGGCCATAGTTAGGACTTTGAAGCACCGCGCCTCGAAATCAATCCTTTGGATGACCTCTTCTCTAAATTTTCCGGGAGCCAAGTTGTCGCAAATGACCGGCGGACGTTGGAACGGCATGATCTTCCCGTCCGTGCTCACGGCTGATCAGTCTATGAGAGAGATGTACAAATTCGTTTTGACTAAATACGGCCCGCCGGGCCTGGCCACCGACTACCAATCTTTCCTAGGCATGGCCCAAGGGCAACTCTTGGTCAGAGCATTGCTGGATTCAGAAAAAAATGACGCTCGAACAAACGCCCTCAGAGACAACTTTAAAAATCAAGACGTGCAAGGAACTCTCTTCTATTCCACCGTACTTTCCGCCGGACCGCCGAATTTAAATTCGCTGTTCTTGGCGGAAGCCACTTCCGATTATCTCTGGAAGCCGATTGAATAGGAAAATCAACAAAACCGTCAAGAAACACCATCAACGAAACACCGCTTTAAAACGACATCCGAGGCGATAAAAATGGCTGAGCAAAAACCTGGCCCTTCCCTACGTTGCCCATGTTGCGGCAACACCGTCGCGCTCCCGGCCGAAGAATGCGGACAATGCCGCTACAACTTCCGCACCGGCAAAAAACCTGCCCCGCCTCCGTCCGAGTCGGATCTTGCCCCGCCCAGCCGCCGTCCTTTAATCATTGGAGCGATAGTCGGCGTCTTAGTCATAATCGTCGCGCTGCTGATCTTTCTCGGAGGAAAAGACCCTGAGCCTGCTGCGGCCACGCCTGCGGCAAGCGGCGGAGGTTCGCGGCTCCAGCCTCTGCCTTCGGTAATGCAGAGTCCTTCCCTAAACCCAGCTCCCACCATCAATATGACCTTGGATGCAGCCGGACAGGTGGAAGAAAACCAGCAACAGGTTCAGCAACTCTACCAAGAACTCCAAGAAGACTCTCAATAGACTCCCATACGGCGAATTCTAAGCTGCGGCAAATTCAAAGCTGCGGCGAAAACAGAAACGCTTCGCCTATTTTGCGGCCAAGACGGCTGCCCCAGCCGAGTCAAGAGAATCTCCAAAAGCAGCGCCATCAACAATCCCGCTGCTCAGCGAAAAAACTGCGGACGACGCCGACGAATTTTCTGGCTCGGTTTTTGCTTTATTTGCTCACTAACGACGGTTCTACGTTTAGAATCTAAAAAGCGGTTTAGAAAAAGCGAGCAAAAAAAGAGTAAAAAAATTGTGGCTCAGTTAGGATTAATCAGTGCCCGCCTTTAAATTTAGATTGGAATTCATGGTCAGCCTAAGACGGCGCAAGGAAGAACAAGCCGCTGCCCGCCTAGCTAAAAGGTTGGCCAGCATCCAAGAACTTCAATCAAAAATTGATTCTTTCAATCAAGAGCTGGCCGACTTGGCGGCCGATCTAAAAGAAAAAGGCCGCTCCGGACTCTTGAACGGGCCGCTCTTGATGCTCTACAGCAAGCACCAAGAGAGGGTCAGAGAAGATTTAAAAAAATCTCTTGAGCTGTTATCCTTAAGTCGAAAAGAGGAGATTAAAGAGCGGCAGGCGCTGAAAAAAGCCGTAATGGAACGCCAGGTCATCGAAAAGATCAAAGAAAATCAGAAAGAAACCTGGTTCAATGAAATGATGAAAACTCAGCAGAACAACATGGAAGAATTGGCGTCTTTAGCTAGATCGAGACGCCAACGCGAGGCAACCGATGGACTCCAGACAGAGACCGACGACAAGACAAGCAAAACCGCAAGCGACACCTCTAGCGACATCGCCTTTTGATAAAAAAACGGCTTTTTCTGGATTTTCCAACTCAAAGGCTAAAGTAGCGCCTAGCTCCCCTGTCGGCGCAAACAAAACGTCCACCGCTTTTGGGGCGAATTCCGTCTCCAATGTAAAGGCGGAGAGTCAAAAAACTCCGGCATCTCCAAGCCCTCAGCAAACAACCAAGCCCCCCAAAAAAACCGACGCTCAAAAAAAATCAATCCTTTTAAAGTTTCTCTTTTTAAGCGCCATCGCCGTTTTAATCGCTCGTTTGATCCTTTCAGGCGTTTATCTTTACGAAGACAAAAAACCGATATCTTCGCTCTTTGAAACGTCCACAGTCGCCCAGGCCGCCTCGCCGCCGGTCGCTGCGGCGACCGCCTCCTTAGCCTCAGCCCCGCTCGCCGCGACAGCTTTGTCGGCGGCTCCTTTATCGGCGGCGCCCATGGTCTCAGGGGCGGCTATGTTCATGTCCACCGGCAGTTCTTTAATGACCATGGCGGGGCAATCATCCATCCCGCTCATCCCTGAGGATGAAGACTTAAGGCAACCACAGATAACGGTAAGCGAACCTTCCCTAGATCTCAGCGACCCTCAAACGCCTGCCGGCCAAACTCCCGGCAATCAAACCCCCGGCGGGCAAACCCCCGCAGGCCAAACTCCGACCCAAGCCGGAAATCCGTCGCTGCCTCCATCTATGACCAATCAAGGTCTCGAATCCCGTTCAGAAGAGCTGGCCAGGAGAGAATTCGAACTCACCCGCAGGGAAAACCAGTTAGCCACCAGAGAAGAGGCCATCAGAAACCTGGAAAACGACTTGAACATCAAGATTCAGGCCGCCGAAAGGTCCAAAATTGAAATCAGCGATCTGATCGCCAGAAACCAGGCCATACTTGATGAACAGAAGGCTTTTAAAGAAGAGCAGCAAAAACAAGACGACGCTTTAAAAGACGCCAGGATAGAGCATTTAGTGGCCGCCTTTAAAGGCATGAAGCCTGAACAAGCGGGAGCGCTCATCGACAGCATGGACGACGCCGTGGCGGTCGCCATTCTCTCGGCCATGCCCGGCTCGAACGCGGGTAAAATACTGGCTATGGTCACTCCGGACAAAGCCGCCAGACTCGTCAAATCCATTTCCGAACAACGTATAGATCCTAAAGTGCTCCTTGAGGGATCTAACCTCCCCGCTTTGTAAAATGCGATGCATTGGACTCTGGAAGCTCAAAGCGAAACCCGCATCCGGACGCGCCGCCCAAATCGATCAAAATAAGAGCGCTGTAGTCGTGTCCGCCGCTTGACGGCAGCCGGAATCAAAAACTGGATAAAAAAACCGAAGCGATAAGCTTCGGTTTTTTCATGAATAAGCCGGAAAGGCTTAAAATTAGTTTTTACTTAAAAGGACTCTTAAAGACGCTGCCCTCTCCCAGCAGATCTTCGATGAGCATCAAGCGATTGTATTTACAGATGCGTTCGCTTCTAGACAAGCTTCCGGTCTTTATTTGACCGGTATTCAAAGCTACCGCCAGATCGGCTATGAAGGTGTCCTCGGTCTCGCCCGATCTATGAGAAATGACGGTCGTGTACCCGGCCTTATGGGCCATGCTTACGGCGTCCAGGGTTTCGGTGATTGACCCGATTTGGTTGACCTTGATGAGAATGGAGTTTCCTACCTTCTCAGAGATGCCCCTAGCCAACCTTTCGGTATTGGTGACGAAGATGTCGTCTCCGACCAATTGGATTTTATCGCCCAAAGCGGCGGTGAGTTTAGCCCAGCCTGCCCAGTCGTCCTCAGCCAGACCATCTTCGATGGATTTGATGGGGTATTTCTCGATCCATTTGGTGTAGAGTTCGATCATGTCCTCCGAACTCTTGACGGAACCATCGGATTTGCTCAGCACGTACTTCTTCTTCTTGGCGTCGTAAAACTCGGAAGCCGCCGAATCCAGACAGATGACGACGTCTTGGCCGGGCTTGTAGCCGGCGGCGGAGATCGCCTCGACGATGGCGTCTAAGGCGCTTTCATTGCTTTTAAAGTCGGGAGAGAAGCCGCCTTCGTCCCCCACGGCCGTGCTTAACTTGGAAGCGGTCAAGATCTTTTTGAGGCTGTGGAAAACCTCGGCGCCGCATCTTAAGGCCTCGGCGAAGGTGTCGCCGAACAGAGGCATAATCATGAACTCTTGAAAATCAACGTTGTTGCTGGCATGAGAGCCGCCATTGACTATGTTCATCATGGGCCTGGGAATCTCTCGAGCGCCCACGCCGCCAAGATACTGAAAAAGCGGCAAGCCCGACACCTCGGCGCCGGCGCAGGCCACAGCCATCGAAACTCCCAATATGGCGTTGGCGCCCAACTTCGTTTTGTTGGGCGTTCCATCGAGATTGAGCAGCAGCGCGTCCACAGCGCCTTGATTGGTGGCGTCCTGGTCGAAAAGCGCCGGGGCGATTATCTCGTTCACATTCTTCACTGCGGTTAAAACACCCTTTCCACCGTAGCGCTTTGGATCTTTGTCTCTAAGCTCCAAAGCCTCATGAGTGCCGGTGGAGGCCCCAGAGGGGACCGCAGCGGAGCCGACCTCGCCGGTTTTCAGGACAACTTCGACCGCGATGGTGGGGTTGCCGCGTGAATCAAGAATTTCCCTAGCTTCAACATCGGAAATATACATTAATCATCCTCCGTAGTGGTGACCCTAGTCGGCCACTTTTTATCATATCAACATTAACCTAACTTGTAGGTTATATCTTAAAGCTTTTATAATCTTAAAAAAAAATCTGTTTAGAAAATTTTATGATTGTTTAAAAAATTTTATGTTTTTATAATATCATATTTCAGTAAATTTATCATATAACTAAAATGCGACATTTTAAAAATATCGTATCGCCGCAGCATGACTAAAATACTACCTGCTGCTGGCGGCCTCTTCCAAGATCTTGAAGCTCGTGCCGTCAACCGTAAGAAGCGTCGGTTCCAGCTGGTAGTCGCCTTGACCATCGAACGAAAATGGACCGGTCGCCCCAGGGAACGGTCCTAAAGCCGAAAGAGCTTTAATCACCTCAGCTCTCGTTCCCGCGCCTCTGCTGAAGACGGTCATCAAAGCCATTCCGGCGTCATAGCCGTAGGCGGCGAATTGATCAGGGGTCTTTCCGTAAGCGGCGGCATACGCATTCAAGAAAGCGACCGATTCAGGCCTTTCGCTAAGTTCGGAAAAAGCCAAGGGAATCACGGATTGAGTAAGGTAACGCCCGGAACTTCTGGCGAGATCATCGGTCACCCACAGAGGGGTTCCGAGATAAACCATCTTGGTGATGTCGTTGAAAGCAATCAATGGGAGTATCTGATTAATCGCAGCTGAGCCGTCGGGCATGTATAAGGCTTCGAAATCGACGGGCGCTTGATATGAGGAGGAAGCCCTTCTTATGGAATGTCCGCCCGTCAGGCGAGTTACCGCCTCCCCCCAGTTCTTGGCGCTCGGATCGTAGTTGTCGGCTACGGAAACCTGGCCTCCCAGCAGTTGAACCTCGTTTTGAAAAAACGACAGCATCGCTTGGCCGTACAGATCGTTGGGATAGAGAACGCCAAACCGAGCGAGACCTAATTTTCTTACGGCGTAGCGGGCGACGGCCTGAGCTTGGTGTTTAGGGGTGAGGAAGATGCGAAACACCGAAGGTCTCTCCTGCGTCAGCCCCAGCCGCTGGGAGATGGCGATCAAAGGAACGCCGGTGCTGTCGGCGGTCTGAGCGGCGGCTAAAGATTCTCGGCTCGTTAAGGGGCCGACGACGGCTAAGACGCTGGGGTTGGCGGCGATCTCATAGACCTGTTTGACCACTTCGCCGGGATCGCCCCGCGTGTCTATCTCTGAGACGATGACCTTG
>JAISZP010000065.1 GCA_031269135.1 Deltaproteobacteria bacterium
TTAAGCGGCCTGGCATTTCAGCTAACCTGGCGTTTCTTAACCAACAAGGTATTTAGATAATTCTGATGACAATTGCAATTTTCGATAATCGTCTGGTCCAAATCGCGGAGTCGGTTAAAGCCCGCGGTGGTCGTTTATTGGTGATTGGCGGACTGGTTAGAGATGCCTTGATTGAACAAAAATTCGGCTTAAGGTCGCCCTCGCTGCAGCCTAGCGGAAACTTGGACAAAGACTTGGTGGCCTTTGGGGTGAGTTTGGAAGATCTCAAGAGCGCCCTTTCTTGGTGTTCGAGGCTCTCCATAATCGACCACCGCGTGCTGACCGAGAGAAAAATTAAGGAGCCGACCGTCTTGCAGGTCCGAATAGGCGACGCGGACTTCTCCATAACTCTAGCCAGAAGAAAGGGCCAAAAATGGGAGCGACACGGGGAGCAAGATGGAGGGCATGACGGATGGCTCCATGACGGACAAGAGGGCTTTATTTTCGGCCCTTCGGTCGATTTCGTCCAAGACGCCTTATCCAGGGATTTTACAGTCAACGCCGTCTATTTCGATCCTCTCGAAAATCGATATATCGATCCCTTGGGAGGCTTGAACGATCTCGACGCCAGGCGCTTGGAGCTGTGCTCCCTGGAAGCGATAGCCGACGACCCTTTAAGGCTCATGAGGGCCATGGCCTTCATCTCCCGTTTAGGCTTCACCGCCGGACCGAAACTCTTGGACGTCGCTCGGAAGTCCTGGTCTTTGATGGCGCTTGTCCCTGGCGAGCGTCTGTGGCCGGAGTGGCGTAAATGGGCTTTGTCGAAGTGGCCCAGATTCGGCCTGGATTTTTTCAAGCAGTCTGGCCTGGCTAATTTTTGGCCTGATTTCGTGGCTCTTACAGGCTCGCCTCAGCTGTTCAAGTTTCATCCGGAGGGAGACGTTTGGACTCACACTCTTTTGGTCGTCGAGGCTCTAAGCGAATTGGATCTGCCTTTGGGACCAGATCGGGTGGTGCTTACCTTAGCCGCGCTTCTGCACGACATCGGAAAGCCGTTGGTCACCTTCGTCAACGAACACGGCAGAGTTTCGACCAAAGGACACACCGCGGCCGGGATGGCGCCTGCCGGAAAATTTTTGAAGTCCATAATGACCCCAAGCACTCTTCGGAAGGCCATCTTGAAGGTGGTCGAGCATCATATGGATCTGTCCTTTAGAGAGCGGACGAACATCAACTTGAAAGTCCTGGCCAAGCGCCTGGCCCCTTTTTGCGATCTGGAGCATTATTGGGCTATAGCTTATTCCGACTGGAACGGCCGCAGCCCTTGCCCCGAACGTTACCCGTGGACGTTGGAGGAGTTTTTGGAGCCTGTCGGCGGACAAAAAAAACCCGGTCCCATTCCTTTGGAGACCAATCAGCTCATGGCCAGCTTGGGCCTGTCGGGGGGTCCGATCGTGGGGCGTCTCATGGACCTGGTGACGGAAGCCTTCGACAAATCTTACGTCACCGACGCCGCCCAGGCCTTGGAACTCGCCGCGACCGCCTTGGCCGACCCCGACTTTAAGGTCGACTCTTTTTTCCCTGCCGATAATATGGTAAATTTTGGCCGCCTCGGTTGAAAAGATTTCTATGGCGCTTTTTCGTCTCGTCGCGATATGGAGGCTCGACGTCAAGCTGGTCTCGACGTGCGCCTTTTGATGGAGTTTTCATCCGCATATTTTCGTCGCATCATCTTTCGTCTATTGATCGTTAAATTTTTTCGTCGTCTTTTATCTGAGCATCTTTTATCTTGCGAGCTTTTATTTCGCCGTCTTTTGTTGCGCCGTCTTTTGTCACGACGGCTTTTGTTTCGACGGCTTTCGTCTTATGTCTCCTTTACTAATTCTTTGAATTAGGCATCATATTTCCGACCGAACAATGATCGGGTTTTGCGAGCGCTTATGACTAATGTGGCTGTTATTGGGACCCAGTGGGGCGATGAGGGAAAAGGCAAGGTGGTGGACCTTTTGACTCAAGGGGCGAATCTAGTGGTCCGTTTCCAGGGCGGCAACAACGCGGGCCATACTCTGGTCGTCGGCGACGATACTTACGCCCTCCACCTGGTTCCCTCGGGAATCCTTCATCCCGATAAGACCGCCGTGATAGGTTCCGGGGTGGTGATCGACCCGGTCGTTCTGATTGAAGAGATTGAGAATTTAAGGAAACGGGGCGTAGCGATCACCCCCGACAATTTAAAGATAAGCGAAAAGGCCCATCTCATTCTCCCTTACCATAAGGCTTTGGATGCGGCCAGGGAAAGCGCCAGCTTCGGCCAAAAGATTGGAACCACGGGGCGCGGGATAGGACCGGCTTACGAGGACAAAGCCTCGCGTTTAGGTTTGCGGGCGGGCGATCTTCTCGATCTTGACGGTTTTAAGGAAAAGCTCGTCCGGGCCATAGTGGAAAAAAACCACCTTTTGACCACTCTTTACGGTCAGGCCAAAATCGAGCCGGATTCCATCGTTCAGAGCGCCAAGATTTGGGCCGCCGCCCTTTCTCCCTTCATCGCCAACACCTTTCTGATCATCCAAAAGGCCTCGAAGACCGGCCGTCACATCCTCTTTGAAGGCGCTCAGGGGGTGCAGCTGGACATCGACCACGGCACTTACCCCTTCGTCACCAGCTCCAACCCGACGACGGGCGGGGTCGCGGTGGGAAGCGGAATCGCGCCTAGAGACATAAGCAGCGTCTTGGGCTTGGTCAAGGCGTACACAAGCAGAGTCGGAGAGGGACCTTTCCCTACCGAACTCGTCAACGACATAGGCGAGAAAATCAGAAACGTCGGCCGGGAATTCGGAACCACAACCGGTCGCCCCAGACGTTGCGGGTGGCTCGACGCCGTGGTGGTCAAAGCGGCGGTCGAGTTGTGCGGCATCGACTGGCTGGCCATCACCAAGCTAGACGTCTTGAAGGGTCTCGACGAGCTTAAGATCGCCACTCATTATGTGCTCGAAGGCGAGAAGATCGATTATGTTCCAGCGTCGATTTCGGATTTGGCCAAAGCCGAACCTGTTTACGAGACCTTCAAAGGTTTTGACCAGGACATCACCGGCGCCCGCAGTCTCGCCGATCTCCCCAAGGAGGCCAGGGCGTATCTGGACAGACTGACCGAACTTGTGGGAGCGAAAATCGCGCTCGTATCAGTGGGTCCCGAGAGAAACCAGACTATTTTCGCTCATAGATTTTTTCAATGAATTTTTCCAATAGCTTTTTTCCAAATTTTTTTCATTGACTTTTTTTAGCGCTGGCGTTTTTCACCGTCGTTTTTTTCTTGCCGGAATCTGGAGGCTTTTATGGATCAAAAGCGCTTTGACGAGCTCGAAGCTAAGCTTGAAATCTATAAAAGCACTCTGACGGAGATCTACGATCGCTACGACCAAAAGCTCGAGGAACTCTCTTTAGTCAGAAGAGTGGGCGACGCTCTGCGGACCACCTTGACGGTGGA
>JAISZP010000066.1 GCA_031269135.1 Deltaproteobacteria bacterium
AAAGCCGGCTTGAATCGCCGCATCAAGACCCTCGACCCTCTCAAGGGTTTGAGGATCACCAAGACGCTGGGCAGAGGCTCGACCTCGGCGGTATTTCTGGCCGAACGCAAAGACAACAAGATGCAAATGGCTTTAAAGGTCATGTCCCCGGCCATCTCGGAAAATGAATGGGCCCGCAAAAGTTTTTTGCGGGAGGTCTCCATAGGACGCGCCTTAAAACACCCCAATGTGACTAAGCTTTACGGTTTCGGCTATTACGGAGGGGCTTATTTTTACTTGATGGAGTATTGCCAGGGCGGCAACAGCGAAGATAAGCGCATAGAGAGGGGAGGGCTTTTAAGCCCCGAAGAGGCCTTGAGGATAATCATCCCCGTCTTGGACGGCCTGCACTACATCCATAACGTCAAGCTCGCCTCTACCAGAGGAGACAACGATATTTCAGCAGTGTCCAGAGGGCTTGTCCACCGAGATCTCAAGCCCGCCAACATCTTTTTGGGCGGACCCGACGGACTTGCCCCTAAGATCGCCGATATAGGCGTGGGCAAGCTCTACAAAAACAGCGACACTTACGGAAACACCCGCACCGGTTCGGTGGCCGGCTCCCCAGCCACCATGCCTCGCCAACAAGTCATAGATTTCAAACGGGCCGGTCCTGAAGTCGACATCTGGGCGGCGGCGGCCTCTCTGTACAAACTGATGACCGGTCTATACCCCAGAGACTTTCCCGATGACGAGGACCCTTGGAGAGTGGTCTTGAATCGCAAGCCTGTGGCGGTTCGTAAAAGAAGAGGAGATATTCCCCCAAACCTGTCTCTGGCCCTTGACGAAGCCTTGGTCGACAATCCGGCCATCAAGCATCAATCGGCTAAAAGCCTCAAAAAAAGCTTGGTCGCCGCAGCCCACCGAGACGGACTCATACAGGACATCGACGAGCAGTGACCTCGACAAGTTCAAATTCCAATCCATCCGGCGCCCAGCAAGAATTTAAAGCGGCTTTTTGTCCAAAATGCAAGACCGGTTATCGGCTGACCGCCCAGAATTTAGGGCATCGCTCAATTTGCGTGAAATGCGGCCAGAATTTTCACCTGTTGCCGGAATCCTCCGCCGCAAACACCCAGTGGTTGGACACTACCGCCGCTTTAATCAGCTTGGCCACCAGAGTTTGGGACAGAGGGCTGGATTTGAGGGTGGGGCAGGTCGTCTTAGGCGTCTACGTTGTTCTGGATACGCTGGGCAAGGGCGGCTTAGGACAGGTCTTCAAGGTTAGGCACCAGGTCTGGCAAAAGGAACTGGCCTTGAAGCTTCCTTACAGAAACGTGCTGGAGGCCAAGTACTCGCAGTCTCTGATCAACGAGGCCGAAACCTGGGTGGCCTTGGGCCTTCACCCGCACGTGGTGACCTGTTATTACGTAAGGCCCCTTATGAACGTTCCCGGCATCTTCATGGAATACGTCTCCGGCGGCTCAGTCAAAGACATGATGACTTCTCTGGGCGGAGCGCCTCCCGCTCTTTCGATCGGAAACGAACTCCAGCGGACAGCCAAAATCTTGGATCTAATCATCCAGGCCGCCTGGGGCCTGGAATACGCCCATGGACGCGGGGTTCTGCACCTAGACATCAAACCTCAAAACCTCTTGATGGAGGAAGACTCGGGTCGTCTTTTAGTGACCGACTTTGGTCTGGCCAGAGCCGCCAAAGACACGACCAATCCCTCCGACAGCGCTTCTCTATGGCCGGGCGACCAAAAAAGCGGTTCGGAGACCCCGGCGTCTACGCCGTCCTCCCCAGTCCCTTTAGGGCAGGGCGGATTTGGAACGCCTCAGTACATGTCGCCTGAGGCCACCGAAAGAGTCCAACCGGTAGTTAGTTTTGACTTATGGTCGCTCGCTCTAACCGCTTTAGAGTTATTTCTCGGTCAAAGGCCTTGGGAATACGGCGGGGCCGTCGGCATCGCTTTGGAGCATTACGTCTCGACCGTCAAACCCATGACCATGCCGCCGCCGAGAATCATGGAATTTTTTAAACGCGCTCTGAACTCCGATCCTTCAAAACGCTTTTCGACCGCCGCTGAAATGGGAAATGAGCTCATCGCCGTCTACAAGCAGCTCATCGGCATCGAGTACCCTCGCTCCAAGCCTTACACGGCCACAGACTCGGCCGACAACTTAAACAACCGCGCGGTGTCCCTTTTGGACTTGGGACGCCCAAGCGAAGCCGATAAGCTCTGGCGAAGGGCTCTGAAAGAAGAGCCGGGTCATTTATGGGCCTTTTTCAATTTGGCTCTTCATCGCTTTCACTCTAAAAGCATCTCGGCCGAGGTCTTTCAGGCTCGATTGGACGAATTGGTCAACCTCAGCTCAAATCAAGACGTCTTGGAGCTTCCCTTGATCCTCGCGGGCGCCTATTTGGAGCTGGGGCTTTTGGAGGAAGCCGACAACGCCTTGGCCGCCTTCAAGGGTTCCGCGCTGAACCATGAGGCCAGAAGGCTCAGAGAGAACATTGAACGCGGCCGCAAAAATCCGCAGCACTTGGAAAGGACGAGGCTGGCTTTCCACCGACTTTCGCGCATAAGCGAAAACGCCTCTCAATATGAACCTCTGGAGCTGCTTTCGCCGCTTTTGGCTCAGGCCAAAGACGCCTTAAGCAAAAATAATCATCGAAAAGCCGTTGAAATCCTCAAGCAGGCTAGACATTTGCCGCTTCAGCAGCGCTCGGCGGAATTGGACTCGTTGTGGCGGTCTTTATACGGCAAGACGCGCCGCACCAACCTCAACGAAGTTCTTCAAGAGCGAAGTCTGCAGACGACCGTCCAAGGCGAGGTCGCGGATTATCAAGACGACACTCTTTTTCTGGCTGGGGCCAGGTTTTTGAGGTTCGTCAAAAACCCGCAGTCCGACGCCCCAATCACGGTCGAGGTCAAACTCGCCTCCCCGCCGGCCGCCGTGGCCCTCGGAGGCCCGACCATCAGCGCCGCTTTAACCGTCGACGGTCACCTTTGGCTCTTTAATCCTTTGACCGGGGCGGCGGCAGGGCAGGCCAAAGCTCACGCCGACTCCGGCAAGGCTGCGGCTTTCAGGCCGGACGTCAAGCGATTATTCACCGCAGGCGACTCCGGGGAACTTAAGATGTGGGATACGAGCCACGGCTACCTCGACAAAGGAACCCCTTTATTGGTCAGAAAGATCTCCGATCATCCGCTCCAGGCCATGATCTTTTCCCCTAACGGCCGCATCCTCTCGCTCACCGACGGTTATGCCGAATACCGGCTCTCCGCCGACAAGATCGCCGGCCCTTTTCGGACCATCGCCATGGCGCCGAAAGAACAAAGTCCAAAAAAGATCACGTCCTTGGTCGCCGACCCTTTCAACCGATATTTAGTTTCATCATCCGATGCCGGACTGAGTTTTCACCCGCTCTTCGACAACGACTGGAAGGTCGATCTCTCAGGCTTGGATGAGGCGGTCAATTCGATCGCCATAAGTCCCGACGCCAAGCTCTGGGCTGTGGCTCTCTCCGACGGACGCTTGTTGATCGGCTGGGCCCCCGACGAAAAAAAACAAACCTTTCTGCCGATAAGACGTATAGAATCCGGCGGTCTTCATCACTTGGCCTTTTCCAAAGACAACGCTTTTTTGATGGCTTTAGGCCAAAACGGAATCAGCGCGCATTTTTTGGATTGGAACTTGGAACCGGCGACCAGCCGGGTATGGGATAAAAAAAGCGAACTTATCCTCCAAAATTTTTTAGCCCGACAGCAGGATCCCTTTTTCAACGAGACCAAGAACCAAGCCTTCCTTGAAGCCTTGGAATCGGCAGGGCTGCCCTGCCACGAACAGGCGACTGTCAAAAACCGCTTAAGCGACGGCTTGGAACGTCTAAGCAGGGAGTATTAGATATTGAAATCAAGCTGATTTTATGTTTTCGTATTTTTAGTTTTCGTGTTTTTAGTTTTTATATTATATTTTATTATAATTCATTATATCTTATTGCGCTCTAATTTAGCGCTGCGGCGAGGAAAAATGTCTGATACATCTGCTAAAACCACTATCGACTCGACAAAAGTTAAACAGGAAGAAAAACTTGACCGTAAGGAATTTTTTAAGCAAATAAGAAATGATGTTTTAACTAAAATCGGCTTGCCGCAAGACACGAAACCTGAACAAGTACTAAAAATTTTGGAAATTCAAAGTGAATTGGAAAAAATAAAGATTAAAAAGCGACACTAGTTTCAAAAAACTTTAACAAAAATAAAATATGGTGCATATATATTCTAAGCAAATTAACCAGCTATTAAATTCTTTCTTCACAGGGATGTTTCATGAAATATAAGTCACTCCCTTTCTGTTTCATCGTAATTTCAATCGCGCTCTGGTCATGTCTGTTTTCTCGCCAGACGAAAGCCGAATTAGTCGCGCATCATTCATCGACCAGCCAACCGCCGCAGTCGCAAGAGCCTGCTCCGATTCCGGGAATGCAGTTATATCCCCAAAAAGGCGACAACGGGTTGTATGGGTACATGGATGAAAAGGGCATCTGGAAAATTAGGCCGCTTTTTCAGGCCGCCAATCCTTTCCTTCCCGACGGCACCGCCTGGGTTATGCAACGCTGGGAGCACGAAAGGATCAACCAGTTGGGAGCGACGATCTTTCGAATGGACCCTAATTTTCTTTATCTGCACCCTTTTTCCAGCAACGGCATGGCTATGGCCGAATCGTACGACAGATTATGGGGTTTTGTCGACGAAAACGGCAATTGGCTCGTCACGCCTAAATTCAAACGACTGGAATCTTTCGCCGACAACGGTCTGGCTTTG
>JAISZP010000170.1 GCA_031269135.1 Deltaproteobacteria bacterium
GTCTCCATGATGATTTGATAAGACTCTCCATCGGCATCGAGCACATTGACGACATCATCGAGGCCTTGGATGACGCTCTAAAGCTGATCTGAGTCGGAGAGTCCGTCGCCGATCGCGCACCGCCGATCGCGTTTTTATGGACGGATTTGTCGTCGGCTCTGTGTATCGGCCTGTATTGTCCGCGCCTTTTAAAATGCGGCGACTCTCCCCCTTAGCTGATAAGTGGCTTGTAAAAGCCCAGCTTGGCCAAGTCATGAAAACTTGTCAGGGAAAACTAGCCAGGGAAACCTGGTCAGGGAAAGCTGATTAGGGAAAGTCGCCGGGCAAAGCGCGAATGACCCGCTAGTCTGCAAATAGGTTACAGACTAGCGTTAGGATCTTGCTCAGTCTTGACCCGGTGAAGTTCCGCTTGTCGGATCTCCGGAGGGGCTTGCGACGGGGAGGAGGATTTTAGCGAGGCGGTTGGTGCGCTTATTTTTACGGTAGAGGTGAAGAGCCAAGAAAAAACCGGACAAGACCAGGAAAATCGCCATCCAGGAGGTCGGCGGAATCCCCAAAATTTTGTGACCTCTAAAGTCCGCCCGGTAAAAGTCGATATAAAACCGCAAAGCCCCGGTCAGAATCAGGTACAGAGAGGCGACCAAGCCGGCTGTGCGCCGGCGGAGCTTTGCAAGCACGATCAATAAAATGATTGTAATTAGAAATAATCCCAGCGACTCCATGAGCTGCGTCGGATACAGAGCGATGGCGGAAGGGGCTAGAGAGTTCGGCGGAAAAATGACGCCGAAAGGAAAGGTGGAGGCGACCGGGAATCCAAAACAGCAACCGGCCAAAAAGCAGCCAATGCGGCCAATCGCTTGGCCTAAAGCTAAGCAGGGCAAGATTGTGTCGGCCATGACCAACAGCCGAATTCGGCCTTTAAGAGCCAACGCGGCGGCCAGCGCCATGCCGGCGATTAGGCCGCCTTGAAACATCAGGCCGCCGCGCCAGTACATGAGCATTTCCATTTTTCGGTTCGAGAAGAGGTCTAGGTGAGTCAATATGTAAGCCGCCCTCGAACCGAAAAGTCCAATGATTATCAACCAAAAGGCCAGATCAAAGGCATTTTTTGCGGCGGCGCCGGCCAGAGGCGCAGTGACCTTTAGAAGCAGCAAGCCTAAAAGGATCCCTATACTCACCATCAGACCGTAAGAACTCACGGAGAAGAGTCCTAAGTCGATTTCGTGCGGCCACACTCTATTATCCTTGGAGATTTAAGCAGCCGCATAAAATTCGATTTCGCGGCTGCCGCCAAGTTAAAAAACAGTCCAATCGCAACAGCTCGATAGCGGCAGCGCCCAATAGCTCAATAACTCAATAGCCAAATAGCTCATAGCCCGATAGCGACGACAAAGCCGTCGCGGAAAATTTTGGGCCGATTACCGTCGTCATCCGCGCTGATGTCGCTATCCGGGTTAGCCTTGTTGTCCGCGCTGATGTTGTTATCCTCGCCGACCTTGTTGTCCGCGTTGAACCTCGCCGAAAATGATGTTTTGAGAGTTTCTATCGAAACCCCCTAATTCGGCTCGAAAGCGGCGATAATCCTTAATGGCGGAAGGCTCTTTGTCCGGTAAAGACCATGGCGATAGGCGGGTCCGCCTGATTGGCGGCTTGAATGCTCTCAAAGTCTCTAAGCGATCCTCCCGGGTGAGCGATGGCTGAGACTTTTTGGCTTATAGCTTTGTCCACCGCGTCACGGAACGGGAAGAAGGCGTCCGAGACCATGGAGGAGCCTTTAAGGTTTCCGCAATCGCTTTTTACCTGCTCTTGGATTTCTTCCAACTGAGCCTTAGGCCTTTTGCCGCTGCTCGTCTCTGAAACCAGTTCCGGCAGCGATATGCCGTAGCGGGAAAAAGCCAGACTCTCGGAGTAGTTGCGGTGGGCTTTAAAGATGGCGATTTCCGCCACTCCGACTCGATCTTGCTGGCCGCAGCCGATGCCGACCGTCACGCAGTCTTTGACGAAAAGCACCGAGTTTGAGACCACGGACTGCTCCACCGCCCAGCCGAATAGGAGATCTTTGGCCTCTTTCTCCGTCGGCGCTCTGAGAGATTGGATCTGCTCGGAGCCGTTTTTGGCGACGGCCGTTTGAAAGTCCGAGGCTTTGACGATCCTGTTTACGGCCGAATGCTGAAGAATCAGAGAGCCGTCCATCAAGCTTTTAAAATCGAGGTAGCGAAGGGGTTGATATTTTTCAAGATCGCTTATGCCGGAAATTTTAAAGATTCTAAGATCAGGCTTGACGGAGAGTTTTTCAACCACCCCTTCTTCAAAATCAGGCGCGGCGACGACTTCCAAATAGCGCTGGTTTACTGAATCGGCGGTATCGAGGTCTAAAGGACGGTTGACGACTAAAGCGCCCCCAAAAGCGGCCACACGGTCGGCCTCATAAGCTTTTTGGAAGGCGCCGGAGATGTTGGAATCCCAGGCGGCCCCGGAAGGGTTGTTATGTTTGACGATCACGGCAGCCGGGGACTCGGAGAGATATCTTAGCGCGCCAAGGGCCGAGTCGACATCCGTCAGGTTGGTTTTCGACGGGTGCTTTCGACAGCCGTACATGGCGTTTTTTTCATCCAGTCCCAAACTCGAGACCAAGCCTTTGTCGGGACCGACGAACTGCAAGTTCGACAGGATCAGATTTCCGTTGACGAGCCGATATAAGGCGGCTTGCTGGTCAGGGTTTTCGCCGTACCTAAGTCCGCTTTCCACCATCGAACCGCGCCCGTCAGGGAGAGAAAAAAGGCGCTTTTGGTAGCGCAGTTCAATATCGCCCAATTTGATGGTCAACTCGTCGGGAAAGTTTTCGGTCAGATCCGCGCGATAGACCTGTTTACGGTCAAAAGCTTCCATATATATGACTCCTTAAATGTAGGATTGGAAAATAATCGTCGACAAGCTTCCGGCTCTCAGCTTTCAGCTTCAAACGCCC
>JAISZP010000180.1 GCA_031269135.1 Deltaproteobacteria bacterium
GCAAGGGGTTCAGAGAGACTATATCGAATAAGGGGGAATTGGGAGCGACCAATTGACCTTCGTTGACCAGCCTGGTTCCTACGTAACGGAAATCATCTAAGTTTTCATTAGCGGAGTCTCCGTTGGGCCAAGATGCCGCGACTTGGGTGTAGGAGAGCTTAAGCTCGGCGTCAAGAAGTTGATTGGAGGCCGACTGAAGCTGACTTTCCGCCACAGCCAACCGGGCCTGAGCCTGAAGATGCCTGTTTTCCGCAGCTTCAAACTCGGCGTGAGGGACGATGTTTTTTTCGATGAGACTAGTTTGCCTCTTCAAATCGCTGTCGGCCAAGCTTAAATTAGCTTCAGCTTCAGAGAGCTGAGCTTCGGCGAGCTTAACCGCCATAGCCGCTCGATCTCTGGCTATGACATACTCTTCATCGTCAATGACCGCCACCAGTTCTCCGTTGTTGAGCTTGTCGCCGATATTGACCTTCAGCGATTTAATCTCTCCGCCGACCTTAGCGGAAAGAACAAAATGGCTTGGCGCGGACAAACTTCCGTAATAACGCCCCAACTCGCGCATGTTGCCGAAGTGGGCTGCGCCCAGTTCAACATAGACCGCTTCCAATTCCGATGATTTATCGAAAAGAGCGGCCTGACCGTTGACTAGGCGAAAGACGGTGAAACCGGCTAAAATAACCAAAACAATGGTTATTTTGATGTGATGAGCAAAGAGATTTATGAATTTTTTCCAAAATGGGATTTTTATATTTGACAAAGCTATATCCTGTAGTTTTATCCTCTTTTTCAAGGGTTCTACGGAAGAGTTTAAAAATTTTCCGCTAATCAGTCAACAGCATCGGAGAATTACGGTACAATACGTTTATGTTATGGGTTTAACGTCGTCTCATTTTAATTGCTGCTGGGCTTCGAAAAGGGAGAAAGAAACGGGATCTCGACCGGCGATGATTTCGGCTCCCGGCATAGTCTGCCGATAAGGAAAACAAAGAGCTTGTCGGAAAGCCGAAAACTTGCCGAAAGTCGCTCTTTAAAAAGCTAACATATCACAGATCGCCGGATTAAGGCTAATCGAAACGCGTTTTCATCGCAAAAGAACATTGATTGAAAACCTTGCAAAACAAAACGATAGTAAATTTTCCGAATAATTTTGAGATTCTACAAAATTTTTGTAAAATAATGCTTTAGACATTGAAGTTAGTTTAGGCGTTAAACTGTCGAGCGTTGGCTGCTTCATGATCTTCAGCATTATCGTGCTCTTCAGCATTATCATGGGTCATTGTTGTTTTATAGGCCGTTGGCGTTTTATGGTTATTGCTGTTTCATGATCATTGCTGTTTTTTGTTAAGTTCTGTTTTATAATCATCGCAGTTTCCTAATCATTAACCGACCGCTCTCGCTTTTTCCAAAGGATGCTTACAGCGTCGCTGGGCAGGACGGATTTTTTGAAATAGTATTTTTGGGCATAGAAATACGAAAATTTCTTTGCAATTTTAATACCATCCTCAACTTTTTGTCAAAGAACGGATTTTAGCCTGTTTTACAAAAAAATAGGTGTTGATTCTGGGTAATAATAACATCAAGCGGGTAAAATTAACCCCCTAAAAACTTAAAGCTTAAGTTAAAACTAAGACTAAATCGCCAAGCCGGTCGCGACTATTGGCCTTAAATTTGCTGTAATGAAAAGTCGGCAGCTTTCGCGGATTATTTTTCCGCGCCATTGCTTGATAATAGCTGCTTGCTAAACAGCTGTTTCCTAAACAACTTACGGCATTGGAAGACTTCGGCGCTATTTCGCTGGAGTTATGATTGAAGCTTTCCTTTAGGTTTTTCTCGCGGTGAACTATGAAAAAATTAGCCATTTGTCTGGCTCTATGGGCTTTATTTGCGATAAACGGCTGCGGCGCTCCCAAAGTCCCTAGCGGAGTTGGTATGGATGTAGCCAAGACCGCTCATTCGTATCTGGGAGTTCCTTATGTCCCCGGCGGTCGCTCGCCTAAGGGTTTTGATTGCAGCGGCCTGGTTTGGTATGTTTATCAACAGTACGGAATAAAATTGCCGACGTCGTCGTCGAAGCAAGCCGGCGTAGGAGAAAAAGTGGACAAAGACGAGTTGGTCCCGGGCGATCTGGTCTTTTTTCAGACCAAGGGGCGTATTCATCACGTAGGACTTTACGTGGGCGCCGGCAAGATGATTCATGCTCCCGGTCGAGGGAAAAAAGTGATTAAGGTCAGCATTAATGATAAATACTTTAAACAGCATTATGCCCTTTCCCGAAGGGTGTCCCAAAACTGAAGCGATATTGTTTTAGATTTATAAATCATTTCAATTTACAAATTATTTTAAATTTATAGATCATCTTAAATTTATAGATCGTTTTGAATTTATAGATCGTTTTGAATTTATAGATCAAGAGAATCTAAAAGTTCGCCTGTTGATTCATAAAGATATGAAAAATATATAAAATAGAAAATATAAAATAGAAAAAGCGAAGGAGCTAAATTAATTATTTAGCTCCCTCGCTTTTTCTATAGGTAATAAGTGCGTAATCAGTTGAATTCGAAATCTCTTTTCGGTTTGCCTGTGGCCACGAAAGGAGCGTCAATCTGTCCGGTGCTCTGAGGATTGGGCGGAATCATGACATTGGGCGGCAAGGGAGGATTTTCTATAAACAGCGGAACCCCAGGCTCGAAAACTAGAGCGGTGTTCAGAACTTCTTCGACCATCTTGACCGGAACGATGGTGAAGGATTTTAAGATCCTTTCAGGGATGTCTTTGAGATCCTTTTCGTTTTCCGAGGGTATGATCAAGCTCTTGAGTTCGCCGCGGTGAGCTGCCATGACCTTCTCTTTTAGGCCGCCGATGGGAAGCACCCGTCCCCGCAAGGTCACCTCGCCGGTCATCGCCACATCCCTTCGGACTTTGCGTTTAGTCAGAGCCGAAACCAAGCCGGTGACCAGCGTGATGCCCGCCGATGGTCCGTCTTTGGGAATAGCTCCTTCAGGCAGGTGAATGTGGATGTCGATGCGGCGGTGGAAGTTCGGGTCGAGTCCTAAGCGCGGGGAAATGGAGCGGACGTAGCTTAAAGCCGCTCTGGCCGACTCCTGCATCACCTCGCCGAGTTTTCCCGTTAAAATCAGGTTTCCGCGTCCAGGCATGATCAAAACTTCGGTGGTCAGGATTTCTCCTCCGACCTCCGTCCAGGCCAAACCGGTGACGAGGCCGATCTCGTCGCTCTCTTCGGCCATGCCGAAGCGGTACTTTTGAACGCCAAGGTATTGAGCGATGTTTTTGCCCGAGACTTTAAGTTTGGTGGGACTATGATCGTTGTTTTTGACGACTTCCCGAGCAAGCTTGCGGCAGATGGAGGCGATCTCTCTCTCAAGCCCGCGCACTCCGGCTTCTCTGGTGTAGCGTCTGATGGTGGTCAAAATGGCGTTATCGGTCAGATCCACCTTGTCCAGCGACAGCCCGTTGGCCTGAATCTGCTTTTTGATCAAGAAGTTTTTGGCGATATTGAGCTTTTCATCTTCCGTGTAGCCGGGGATGCGGATGATCTCCATGCGGTCCTGCAAGGGGGCGGGAATGGAGTGGAGGCTGTTGGCGGTGGTTATGAACATGACTTCCGAAAGGTCGTAGTCCATATCCATGTAGTGGTCGCCGAACTTGCAGTTCTGCTCGGGGTCCAAGACTTCCAAGAGGGCCGCCGAGGGGTCTCCTCTGAAGTCGGTGCTCATTTTGTCGACTTCGTCGAGGCAGAACACGGGATTTGAGGTTTTGGCCTTCCTGAGGCTCTGGATGATCTTTCCGGGCATCGCGCCGATGTAAGTCCGGCGGTGGCCGCGGATCTCAGCTTCATCACGGACTCCGCCTAAAGACAGGCGTACGAAGTTGCGGCCTAAAGCCCTGGCGACCGAGCGGGCTAGAGAGGTCTTGCCGACGCCCGGAGGGCCGACTAAGCACAAGATAGGTCCTTTATGCTTCTTCACCAGGCTCTGAACGGCCAGGTACTCCAGAATGCGCTCTTTGGGCTTTTCCAGACCGTAATGGTCTTCGTTCATGATCGTTTCGGCTTTGTTCATCTCAAGGTTGTCGCGGCTGCGTTCAAACCAAGGCAGGGCCAGTATCCAGTCGATGTAGTTGCGCACGACGGTCGCTTCCGCGCTCATCGGCGACATCATCTTGAGCTTTTTGATCTCGTGGCGGACCTTTTGACTTGCTTCTTTGGGCAGGCGGCGTTTTTTAAGCTTATCTTCCAGTTCGTTGATTTCGTTCTTGATTTCGTCGCTGTCGCCCATCTCTTTTTGGATGGCCCGCATCTGCTCGTTTAGGTCGTACTCCTTCTGAGTCTTCTCCATCTGTTTCTTGACGCGGTTTTTGATGCGCTGCTCGATTTGAAGAACTTCAATTTCGCTTCTCATCAACTCATACAGCGATTCCATACGAGCCAAAGGACTGACCAAGGCGAGCAAGGTCTGTTTGTCGTCGAGCTTCAAGGTCAAGTGGTTGACCATGGCGTCGCAGAGCTGAGAAGGGTCTCTGACGGTGGCTAGGTTGGTGATCACCTCAGGGGCGATCTTTTTGTTGATCTTCGCGTAGGCCTCGAAGGTGGAATTTAAGGTCCTGATGAGGGCTTCGACTTCCTGGGGAGGCTCGGCGGGTTCCAGCATGGGTTCGACTTCCACATAGAAGAAGTCTTGGCTGGCTAAGAAAGAATTGATTCTGCCTCTTGAACGGCCTTCCACAAGGGCCTTGACGGTGCCGTCGGGAAGCCTCAACAGCTGCAGGACAGCTCCGATGGTGCCCATGATATGGATATCGCCCTCAAGGGGTTCGTCGACCCTGGCCTCTTTCTGAGTGCACAAAAAGATGCTCTTATCAAGAGTCATAGCGTGTTCCAGGGCTTTGATCGATTTTTCTCGGCCCACAAACAGCGGAACCACCATGTGCGGAAAGACGACCACATCACGTAGAGGCAACAATGGCAGTTGAAGCCTTGTGCCGTCTCCGAGACCGGCTGACCTGGCTTTATTGGAAAGGAACACAGTCGTAACTCCTTATGCTTTTCTTTCAAAAAGTTATTATATGTCTATCTTATAGAGCTATATGATTAGACGTCGCTGATTTTTGATTGATGCAGATATTTTAGCGCTCTATAAATTTTGCTTGATGTAAATTTTGCTTAATGTAAAGTTTTTTTTGATGTAAAGTTTTTTTGATGTAAATTTTGTTTAATATAAAGTTGGTTTAATATTATAAAAACGATTAAAATGTCGTAAAATGATTGATGGTCTAAATATTTGTCATG
>JAISZP010000185.1 GCA_031269135.1 Deltaproteobacteria bacterium
CGGGGCCGCCGATAGCGGCCCGGTCGAAAGGAGGATGATAGAGGTTATGAAAAAAAGAAGCGAAAAAAAATACAGGCCGGTAAACCTTAATCCATTCCGCTTCTTTAAGTTAATTGGGGAGTTACGCCTCGTAATCATTAGCCACTTTGGTATCGGGAGTGACGCCCATGGTGCAGATTGAATCATCATAGGTGTAAGGCCCGAAGGATTCAAAAAGGTTGGTCAGATCGATGATACTGTTGGCCGAAGAACGAAGCTCGGTTGAAAGCGTCTGGGGCACCGAGGCCACTTCGACCCTGATGCCTTCCCGCCTGATGGTCAGGGCCAGGTGAGCAAAGTCTGCGTCGCCGGTGACCAAGACTACAGTGTCGGGCTTGATCCTCAGACTCAGATCCATGGCATCGATAGCCATGATAACATCAACATTGGCTTTATACCAGCCACTGTTGCGGGCCTGTCCGTTTTTCTCGTAGACAAGAAAGCCCTGGCTCTTGAGCCAGTGTATATAATGCCGCTTGGATTCCCGTCGATCAAGCCACTCGTTATTGGCCGGGGGAACTCCAACGTAGACGACCATTTCGATCAGCTCTCTGGGCTGGTTACCGTAGTTTTCAAGGTACTCCCTGAATTTTAGCCAATCAAAGGTCTTATTGAAGTTTTTAGAGGCGGCTTTGGTCACGTTGGCTTCATCAACAAAAACCAACAAACGATTTGTATTTTTGCTTTTATTCATGATTAAATATTCTCACTTTATGTACCGGATTCATAATTACAGGACAATTTCCGGATAGTCTAATCAATATTGTCCTTGTATACCCAATCGCCAAAATTTATGACTATCGGCGATTGAATTCTTTTAAAGTACGACTGAGTTCCCTTTTGGAGTCAGCCTCTTTCATTGACTGTCGTTTATCGTAGGTTTTTTTCCCTTTGGCCAGGGCCAGCTCGGCTTTGGCCCGTCCGTTTTTAAAATACAACTTTAAAGGGATAAGACTTTGACCCTTTTCATGGACTTTGCCAATAAGTTTGTTGATTTCTTTTCTTTTAAGTAAAAGTTTGCGTCGCCTCTGGGGATCATGATTGCCATAAGCGGTGTTGGCATAGGGGCTGATATGGGCCCCTACCAGATAGGCCTCGCCGCCTTCCAGGCGGGCGTAGGAGTCAACCAGGTTGGCCTTACCCAACCTTAGGCTTTTGACCTCAGTCCCCAAAAGGACCAGACCGGCCTCAATGTGCTCCCCCAACTCGTACTCAAAGCGTGCTTTTTTGTTTTGGCATATCACTTTGGTCTCTTCTGTTTTTTTTGCGCTCATAATAAGCCTCTTGTTTTAGTTGTTGGGCCAACCATTAGTATTCTAAACCACGGGGGATAAACGTTTACCGAAAAACGCTTACCGATAAAACGGTTATCGCAGTTTAGCTAGAGAGCATGTCGGTCCAAATGGTGGACGGGTGGACGTTACATACAGACGTTTAGTTATTTTGCCTAAATAAGGCGTTGGCCGACGTCTGTTCGGCTGAGTGATTTATATAATATAAGCACTAAAACGAGAGGCGCAAGGGATATTAAAAAAAATAACTCTTTAAACCGTTATTTTTTCCTACTTATGATAAGTGACATTCCTCAATATTAAAGCATCGAAAAAGACAAATAAAAAACAAAAAGTTCTTAAAAATAATTAAAGCGATATATTCAAGAAAATATCCAAAAAAAGAAGCGGTTACGGGCCTATTTTAACTTTCGGTCAAAAAAAGAAGCGATTACGGGCCTATTTTATCTTTCGGTCAAAAAAAAAGAAGCGATTACGGGCCTATTTTAACTTTCGGTCAAAAAAAAGAAGCGATTACGGGCCTATTTTAACTTTCGGTCAAAAAAAGAAGCGAATGTTCTGACCTATTGACATTTTTATTTGAACGTATTCTTTTAGTAATACAATTACGTATTTTACTTATATATAATTTGTCTGTTACCTATTTTTTAGGTTAAACATACTAAATTAGATTTATCTGTTTTTTTCTTCCTTTGGTCGTCTGGTCGTCCGTCTGGTCGTCGGCCGGTGCTGATAAAGGGTTGTTGGAGAGGCCTTGGCTTGGTCTGGGCCTTTCTCTGTCAGGGCCAATTTTTAGTATTGTTCCAAGTTTAAGTAGTGTAAATGTTTCATTGACGTAGGAGGCAACCCTGAATCAACTCTTCGAAAGTCCAAGGGCGTGAAGTAATGTTAGCCGACATCGTTGGTGTTGTTGGAACATATGTTCCATCTTTTCTTTTACTAAGGCTACTATGTGACCTAATAAAATTATATGAAAAGATTGCAATAGCCAATTTAGCCTTTAACCAAGCTTAAGTATCGAACCCAAAAAAGAAGCGAGTAAGCCGATGAAGCTAGCCGACTGGTCGGCTGGGTTATGTTTAAGACTTTATCAATCATAACCCTGCATAATTATAGAATAATAAACTCTAAAAATAAAGTCTTTTTTTATCTTGACCATGAAAAATTAAATTAAGTCATTTCAGGAGGTATCAGAATACTTTGATAATCTAAAAGATTATATAGGCATCTATATTGAGTTTAATAATTGATGTTATTATATAATCATAAAAAAATAATAAAATCTTCAACTTGACCGAAATTACTCTGACCTGCCATAAATTGCCTTAAATTATCGTATGTTATCAGAATAATTGGCTTTAAAAAGTTTAGCCGCCCATGCTTGGAGATGATGATTTCAGCTCCCTTGACTAAGCCTGTCTGGCTTAGTTCTCCTCTCTTGACAGAAACGCTGTCCGTTAAAGATTTAAGCTATAGGTTGTCAAGTCCATTTGCTCCCGGCCGTCCGAAATAAAAATTTCAAAAAAAATATTTTTCGATATTGAAAATAAAATCGACGCTTTGACGTCTTAACTACTAACAGACCGAGCTAACAAACAGAGCTCAAGGAGGCTGATCGTGAAACACAGTATTATTGGACACCATATAAGAACTCTGGTCTTGTTTTTTTTGTTGGCCTTATTATTCATGGTTCTGTGGAACTATATCATGACTGCGGTCTTTGCCCTTCCACCGATAAAATACTTGCAGGCAGTAGGTTTATTGCTTATGACCAGGATTGCTTTATTTACAATTAGCGATCACGGGTCTGGCAATAATTTACGTAAAGCTTGGCAAAGTCGCTGGCCGGGACATCATGATCACTTTTCAGAACATCATGGTCCCTTTCCAGGCCACCATGGTCGCTGGCCGGGTCACAAATCAGGTCCTCATCAGTTTGGCGGTGATCGTCACCGACCGGTCTCGCCCCAAAGTAGTGAGGAATCAACCGGTGAAGAAAATAACTTTGATGATGGTCACCAAAGTCCGCCTTGGTGGAATCGTAGAGGTTCTAATTACCAAGGCTACGGAAGGGGTTGGAATCACAGTAAGGGGCAAGGTGCGGCCCATGATGTTACGGTCCAAGTTGATAAGGTCCAAGCAGATATGGTCCAAGCTGATAGGGACCTAGATGATAAGGTCCAAGATGATAAGGTCCAAGTTGATAAGGTCCAAGCTGATAGAGACCTAGATGATAAGGTCCAAGATGATAAGCCCCAAGCTGATAAGGTCTAACTGATAGGACCCTAGTTGATAAGGTCTGAGCTGATAGGGCCCATGCTGATAGGGTCCTAGCTGATATGCGTGAAGACAGGGATTAAAAAGAAGGCCCAAGGACGGTTGAAAAATTTTACCATAGCTAAAATATCAGTCAAAAAGCAGGTGTGAAAAAATCTAGTCAAAATATCACTAATTTTTTCACAACTAATAGTGATAAATGATGTTAAATATGGTCTCGACCAAGAACAGTAATAAACTTTTGGATGCTATCATCTCCTGCCAAGATAGCGTTAAGGCCTTTATTTCAAAAAAGGTTCCTTTTTCAGAATTGGAGGATATTTTTCAAGAAATAGTCTGCAATCTGATAAAAGCCGATAGCCTGAACGGACCCGTTAATATGGTTTCAGCCTGGCTGTTTAAGGCTGCCAAAAATGAGGTTATCGACCGATACCGCAAAAAGAAAGAGACCCTTTTTTGGGATGGTGGTGGTGAACAGATTTCCCGAGAGCTGACGGAGATCTCGGAAATTTTACAGAGCCAGCCGGAAACTCCCGAGGACAGCTACCTAAGGCAATTATTTTGGGAAGAATTGGATCTGGCCTTAGAGCAATTACCTGAAGACCAAATGGAAGTTTTTATACAAACCGAGCTTCTGGGAAAGTCCTTTAAAGATCTGTCGGACGAAACCGATGTTCCGGTTAACACCCTCCTTTCAAGGAAACACAAGGCCGTCTTGAGCCTACGAAAAAAACTCTTGGAGCTGTATGAATTAATAGTCCAAGGATAGTTTTAATCGAAAGATACATTTACAAATTAACTGAGAAAGATATGTTTTAATCTTTCTAAAATTGAGGAGAAAAATGGGTTTTAAACATTTTGTCAATCGGCTCTTATTCGCCAGAAACATGCGTCGCAGTGAGGAAGAGTATGTGCATGAACGGCGTTTCTGCAAGTTCACATAAATGCCGCCATGCGACGTCTCAAAATGATGGCCGTCATACCGTAACCCTCCTAATTAAACAAGAATTCGGAGTATGATGTCTATGATGCTTAATTTCTGATGATTTCACAAAATTATCTTTCACTCCCCTTAGACTTGCGTTTGGCGAGTGTTTGCGAAGCGGCACCGACTGGCTCTTTTGCCTTCTGTTCAGCTTGTTGTCGCTTTATTCGATTTAGGTCGCCAATCAGATCTTTTTCCCTGGTCGCTTTGGTTGCAGTCTTCACTTTTGACTTTGCTTTTGATTTGTCCCGCACTCTTGCGATTTCGAGTAACTGGCGCATGCGCTTTTGCAGATGATTCTCAAGTGCGACCAGACGCTCCTCCGGCAGGTTGTATTGGAAGTGACGAGTAAATTTGAAGTTAATCATCTTGCGAAGCTGCTCTACTTGGCGCTGCGTGACAAAAGTCTTTACTATCGCTTCATAGCTGACATCGTCATAGGCAGGCAAACGAGTTTTTGAATATTCGTCTAAATCTCTAAATGAGTCGTGCGTCGCATAGTTAAACAGTGACATTCCGTTGTCAAAAATCGGAGCTGGCGCAATGATACTTCCGCTGCGACTATCGCGCAATACGCCGAAGTTGCCGAAGTGCCTGTCGGTATTGTAAATCAAGGCATCGAATACAAGCATATCTCGAATTTCATCGGAGAAAGATTGACCGAGTGAATCATAGTAGTCCGCAACGGCTTTTAGACCTCCGCTTGTTATTATTCGTCCTGCAGGAATATAAGCCGTATCAATGTCGGTGAATAATTTACACTTGGAAGCAAGGATGCCCTTCCATTGCTCTAAATCATATTTGATGGCGTTCAACCCCATTCTCGTCGCTACTTGGCTCGCATAGAATTCACTATACGGTTCCTTTCCCGTATTAGCCGCACCGCTAGTGCCGCCTTTATACAAGTAAATACCGTCATGTTCAATAAACCTCCAGGCTTTTGGGAGCATTCCGTTTGTAGTCAATTCAGGCGAAGTTGAGAACGCAGGGTCGCTTGCATTTACACCTGTATAGGCTACGAGAGCTAGTATTTCTGAAAAACGGTTTTCATAGAGATTATACTGTTCAAAAGTCCCCTCGAAATCGACGGGAACAACCCAGTAACTGTCATTAAGTGAAAGACCCTTGCAGACTTTAATAATTCCCTTCATGTTGTTGGTCATCAATCCAAAGGTGAGTAGAATTTGTTCGACGAACTCTCGGTTTTTGGGAATCACTCGCCGCCCCAGCCAACGATAAACTCCAGCTGAAGTCAACTCCAAATCAAGCGGAAATACGACAGGGTCGCTTCCGAGTATTTCGACATTCTTGACCGGAGCATCAGAGAGTGAACCGCCAATAAAATCGAATCGAACAAGCGGCGTGTCGTACAGTCTGATTTCGTATTTCTCGTCCATATTACCCATCCTTTCTTTTGCTCAGATAGGAGCGAAACGCCGATTGCAAGTCAGGCTCTGCACTGGGGACGAAGTGCTTAGTGTATAAGAGCGCCCTCAGAAAAATTCTGCTTTACCATATTACCGGCGGAGAATAGATGCTCGCCGGATTCGGAGTTCGCTTCGAGTTCAGAGTGCGATAAATACCCCTTGCGCATAATTTTTGTCTCCTGACTAATATTCGCACCTTTCCGCCAAAGCGGGCAGCCCGCTCATATGCTTTCCGCTTTGAGCAAAGTGTCGTATGCTGAGAGGCTGCGGCGCAGAGGAATTTATCGACTGCATTTCTTCTTTCCTCTGCCGGTATCGCTCCCGCTCGTGGGCGTTCTTGCGGAGCTTTGCGTCGAGCCGCTTTTGCTCCTCTGCGAGGAATTTAGCGGGAAGTTCAGTAGGCGTTTCCGGCGGTATAAACTGACCGATATAGTTCAGCGAAACGTCACTTCTCTGTCGTCTGCCGCCGCTTGTTTCGTCAACGGGAAAGACGTCAACTCGCTCCACAAAAACAATAATCAGGCGGCGGCACCCTATACGATTCGCCGTTTGTTTTTGTGATTGGCTTCGCATTACGGGTGCGGTTATTGTACGCTCTTGCGCCTCATTTTCCACAGTATAAAAGTCCGGTCACCGGGTTTACTTCTCACATAGAACTGCCCTTTCGCTTGACTGTCCTGTGACGCTGAACTGCGTCCCAAGTGTTCTGGTCAACAATAGAGGGGTGAGTGTTCTCGAAAATCAGCCAATCATCAGGCGAACAAAACTCGCACTTCTTGTCTTTGAAAGATGTTTTTGACGAGCGAAAGTTGACCGTATGTCCTGCATATTCCGGTCTCGCCAAATGCGCCGCAGCTACTCCGCCTTTCCAGCAAAACTCGTCATTTTTGCCGCATCGCCCGTCACCAAAGCCGTGCTTGCTCATATACGCCGACGGCTTCAGAATTTTCTCCTCAGCCAGCACATTCGCCATCTCGTACGGACCAATTCCGTCAATCGTCATACCGAACATTCGGCGTACAGTTTTCGAAGCTTCTTCATTGATGATCAGCCTGCAAAAACCCCGAAAATCGGCAAACTGGAAAATATTTTGTAAATGATTTCAATTTTTCTCAAGTACAGACTTGATTTTGCGGCTCGCATCGTAGGCATGACATTCCGCAACTATTTCCCGAAATGGCGTAAAATCATCCTCGTCTTTTGCGGTGTCAATATTGTCTTTGACTGCAATCAGGCGAACTCCGCATTCGTGAAACATCTCGCATTACAGATCGACACGCAAATAGCCGCTCCCCATGCGGCTGGAATCTTTCAGGCGGACCGCCGACGCTTCGCCGCATTCTGCTCGCACAATCAGTTCCGGCCACCCTGGACGATTAAAATTCGCACCTGTGAATCCGTCGTCGGTCAGGTGCTCATACGGAGGAAGCTCATCGTGCTCAGCCAACTCTTCGAGAAGCTTCTGCTGATTGACAATGCTGCTGCTGACGGCAGCCTCGTCGGCGTCACGCAAGAGCCACTCATACATGATAGTGATTTTGCCTGCGTTTGCAAACATTTCTGTCCTCCTGCCTTATGCTTGTCTTCACATAGTTCTAACCATTTGTCAAGTGGTGTTTTCCGACTTCAGAAACACCGATATTACATATATAATTTGTTGCGCAGAATGGATTATTCAGGCTGGTCGGTGGGGAGTTGCGCAGTTGTGAATGCGGTAAAGTTTCGGAGCATAAACAGGAGGGACAGGAACGGAGAATTGACAGGCGAGAAAATGAGCCTGGCGGATTCCGTAAAGTGTGCGGTCACCATCATTTTCTAGGTCGCTTGCCCCGTGGTAAAGAACGTTTTCTGGCCGAGTTATTCGGTCCAGAGACAAAAAAACAACAGTGGAAGGCGAGTCCGCATTTTGTCCTGGTTGTAAAAAACACTGTCCGATGACCGCTAGAAAATATGATGGAAGAAAAGCCAAGAAAAAGTAGGACTTTTTGGTTAAGGCTACAAATACCTTTTATAGCTGACCATGTTGAACTAACCATAGCCCGGCAAGTGACGGCCAAAGCTAAAACCAAAAATCAGCTGATAAGTGGCCACAAACCAAGAAGTCAAATGTCAGGAAGGCAAAAAAATAGGGGAGGGCTAAAAAAATATCGGAAAAAAAGTTGACACCCTAAAAAAGAAGTTGTAGGATACACATAAAGTTTGGACGTTAGTCATTTAATAAGATGTATTAATGTCAAAAATAATTTTTTAGTTAGATCTTGTCCTGATGTCAAGAAAAAAAGATCTATGAGCCAAAAAAAATATTGACAAGCATAAAAAATTAACGTACGATACTTATAAAGACGGGCTTAAAGTTTTTAATAACTTGTCTCGCTGTCAAATCGATAAAAATATTGTTATTTTTTATGTTCTATTGTCAAGTCTCTAAATGGAGTAATTTGTACCAGCTTTTTTGGTTGCAGGTCAAGCTCGGTATTGATGGACCGAGTAAAGGTTGACCGAGTAACCTCGACCATATCAACCTCGACTTAGTAAAAGTCGCCTTAGTGAACCTGGATCTTGGGTTCCCCCATTTTTAATTAAACATAAAGCGTCTCCAACGCAGCTGATCAGTTATCTGAAGGCTGAAAGCGCCCTTTTTTTACGGCGTCTTTCAGCCTTTTTTTTATTTAACCTTAAGCTAAGGCCAAAATGCGGTCTATCGGGGTGGTTACCTTGAAAGAGTGTAGAAAAATCAGAGAAGTTTCTTGCGGAGCTGGGCTGGGCAAAATGGCCCTAGAGTTCTGTTGTCAGGGCTATGGCCAAGAGCTGTGCGGATGGATAAGAAAAAATCCTTAAAAGAAGATTTTAGCTAATCAATATTGACGAAGGCTGAAGTTTTCTTCAGTCTTTTTTTTTTCAAAAATACATAAAGAGGAAAAATAATGAGCTTGTCAACTTTTACCAGGGCTACGGCTGCGGCTATTGACGATTCCGAGGATTACAAGATCGTCTTAAAGGATCTCCGTCAGGTCTATCAGATCAGAAGCTCCGACGGCGAAGGGCGGGAGAATTTTCTGGCCTTGGAAAATTTCAGTCTAAACGTCAAAAACGGTGAATTTGTTTCCATCGTCGGTCCCAGCGGTTGCGGGAAATCGACTCTGTTGGACATTATCGCCGGACTGGCCAAAGCCGACGGGGGCAACATCTATATTGACGGTAAAGCGGTGACCGGTCCGGCTCTGGATCGGGGTATTGTCATGCAGGGCTACGCTCTGTTCCCTTGGCGGACAGTCAGAAGAAACGTTGAGTTCGGCCTGGAGATGAAAGGGCTGGCGGCCAAGGAGCGCCAGGAGGTCAGCCAAAAGTTTAT
>JAISZP010000208.1 GCA_031269135.1 Deltaproteobacteria bacterium
TCAGCATATCCGGGTTTTTAGACTTCATCGACAGGCTAAGAAAGAGCACCTGAAATTTCGGAAAAGCGTAATTCGACTTGGAAATCCAAAGGCCTTTAAAAATATCTCGATTGCCGGTAAAAATCTCATTTAAGGTTTGGAGCAAGAGAGTTTTGCCGAATCGGGGAGGCCGCGACAAAAAATAACTTCTCTTATAGCTGCATAAAAGGTCATAGATCCATTTGGTTTTATCGGCATAAACAAGGTTTTGGCCAATTATCTCGATGAAAGTTTGACTTCCCAGAGGGAGGCCTTTTAAGGACATTATCCCGCTCCTAATAGTTGGTTGATTTGTAGATTGATCAGTCGCTTGCTTGTCGCGTCGCGTGTCGATTGAAATCCGCTTTTAAAGCTCAGCCGTGATGTTTTTGACGCTTAAGATAAAAACAAATAGTCGTAAGAGTCCGTCTATAGCGTGAGCTGAAAGAATTTTCAGGTTAGAAGACTCAGTCATGAGCGCCGCTTCATCCATTTCAATTCGGCGAGAGCAAAAAAGGCGAATCATTTTAGTCGTCGTTGTAAATAACTATGCCACATAAGCGGCTTTTTGGCAACTGCGCGTCGTTTTGGAGTAGTCCGAGAGACGGTAGGTCGGCATCCGCAGTAGGCGTCATTTGGGTCGGCATCAGTGGTAGGCGTCATTCGGTAGGCGTCATTATGATGGCGTCAGAGGCGGGGAAACGCGCGAGAGTTTCGAGCGTCGGCTCAAGGGCTGCGTAAGTCCGTCTGAAAGGTTCCAGTTTTTTCAATTCCGAGTTTAAAAGACGAAAAATTCAGTTCGACGGACGTTTAATCTGAACCGCTTTCATTTCGGCGTTCCTGGCGGCCAGCCGGATATCTTTGAATAAACTATGGGAAGCTTTGGAGACGAAGTCACCATGACCCATAAGAATCAGGGCGATAGCCGCTCCTGAGCGGTGGGCCAAGTCCTGATCCAAACCAAGGCCGAAAAAAGCTCTAAAGTTTTTTTGGGTCAGCACTTCGCTGGCGAAATCGACGCTGGCGGCGGAGGTGGCTGAAAGTCCCAGAGCTCGGTAACTGTTGGTCAAGGTGTTTTCATTTCTGGGAATATTGTCTTGGTAAGTCTGACGCAAAAACGTCAACAACGTCTTTTCCACGATTTTGCTGCGCTTAAGACCCAGGCTATAGTAGATTTGGTGATTCAAGGAGGGATCGGGCTCGTTCAGCAGGTGCGTCATGCTCGCGATGAGATCGGGGTTTATCGTCAGTAAGGCCAAACCGGCGGCCTGCCTAACCTTTGGGTCAAGATGACGGCTTAATCCATTCAACAACTCCTGCCCATGATCTGATTGTTTGAGTAGCTGGATCAGCTCTAAAATTTGAGGCACTTTAAGAGTCGCGTTGATATATGACGCCAGTTCAGGAGCGTTGGCGACAGGCAGGGCGGCGATGGTTCTTACTAAATGGCCGCTTACCCACTCGTCGGCGCTTTCTTTAGCCGCCCAGATCATGTCTCTAACGTTTTGAGGGGGAAGGTAGCTTAAGATTTTCGTCAAACAGTGGCTTAAGGCGGTTTCCCTTTGGGGTGAAAGAGTAGCCGGACGATTAAAGGAGGTCAGACCTTCGAGAATCTCGCGGTTGGAAATTCTCAGACAAAATTCTTCAGCCACTCCGGCCAGCCTTGGGGCTGCGGCGTTGGTCAAAGCGAAGATGCGCTCGATTAACGACAAGATTTGTCTAAAGCTGCCGCCGGCAAAGCCGAACTTGACCCCATCGGCCAAGAAATTTAGAATTTGGTTGCACTGGGCCAAGGTGCGGAGGCGCCAAAGCAGATCTAACGCGGGCTGCAGGTTGTCGAAGAGTTTTAGAGGTTTGCGCTCTTTGTTGACTAGCCCTGCCAAGGCCGACCAGTCGTCCTCGTTTAATTCCATCTGCTTGAAGGTCTGCAAATCTTCATCGTGGCGGCTGACGCCGCCTCCTCCCCCGCCGGAACCGTTGCCTGAACCCTGTTTGCCTCCGGAGCCGGAGCGTCCGGCGGGGGAGTTCGGGTCGGTGGTTTTCGGCTCGTGGGGCGTTTGCAGATTGGCTATCAGAGAAAACAGCACTGAAATGCCGCTGGGACCGCGCCGAGAGTCCTTAGTCGCCAGACCCGAGGGCGTGGCCTCCGATTCCTGGGTCGTGGTCGGTTCTTGACCGGGGCCGGCCGAAAGGGCCGCTATCTCGGTGATGGGGTCTATATCCCAAAATTCGTTGGCGGTCTTATATTTTATTCCCTGAAAATCGGCAGCCCACATGGAGGTCACTAAATCGTCTTCGTCATCTTCCCGAAGCATCCTGAAGCGGTTAAGCAAAGTGATGAAATGCTCCAACTCGTCATATGTGAGGTTTTCCTGAAACTCTATCCACTGCACTCCATCGCGGAAGAAGGGGAAGATCAAGCTGACGTCTCCGGCTTTTTCCTGGTGCACTATATGACCTTGGAAAAGCAGACAGTCAGGGTCGACGAAGAGGCGCAGGAGTTCGAATTCTTCCAAAAACGAAGACAACCAATGGAAGAGTTTATCTAGGGATTCTTTGCGGATGGCGGAATTTTTCGGATACAGGCCGCAGTTTTTCGCAGCCACGATGAAGATCTGAAGACCCGCCGAGATCTGGGCCTTGAGGGCCTCGATGG
>JAISZP010000236.1 GCA_031269135.1 Deltaproteobacteria bacterium
GGTCCATGAGATTCTCCAAAAGTCGCGACCCTGAAATTTCGCCCGGTAAGGCTAGACATATATGATTCCTGATGATTGAAATTCTAGTGAATAAAATTATAGCTGATTGAAATTATGGCGATTAAAACTATGGCTGATTGAAAGTATAGGCGATAAAAGCGTTTATGATTAAAAGTAGATATAATTAAAAAAATAGACGATCAAGTCTTTGCGATGAAGACTGCGGATTTTCACGCGCGGCGCGGTCAGCAAACAACCGCAGCGCCTCTGCGCTTTCTATTAATGACGACATTCAACAATAGCGATAGTCGGCGATATCGGCGGTCAGCTGTAGTTTTTTGAGATGGTTTCGGCGGCCGCCAAAATTTGGTCCGGCTGCGCTTCCACGACCAGAGGCTTGCAGGGAGCGCTTAGGGCCACAAACTTCAACTTCCCATCCCTGATTTTTTTGTCGAAACCTAAAAGGTTTGTTACATAATCAGCAGGCGGACTATCTGGGAATTTTTCGCCGGAGAGTTTACGACACAGCAGAGCGCCGCTATGAGCTATTTCGGGAGCAAGACCGTGACGAGTCTTGGAAAATTCCAAAGCCACCGCCAGGCCCAAGGCCACGGCTCTCCCGTGGCTCGCCTCGGGAGCGTTATAGCTCTCGACGACGTGTCCGTAGGTATGTCCCAGATTCAATATGTCGCGAATGCCCTTTTCTTCCCGAAAATCTTTTTCCACCAGATCCGCTTTGGCTTTGGCCGAGCGGTGAATGACTTCAGTCAGGAGCGGAAGATCGCCTAGCCGGATATTTTCCAACTGCCGGGTGATCAAGCTCGACAGGGCGCCGTCGAACAACAGGCCTGTCTTGAAGGCTTCCACCAGCCCCTCGTCTATTAAATCCACCGGGAGCTGCGATAAGACCCAAGGGTCTATCCAGACTTCTCTGGGCAGGTGAAAGAGGCCCACTTGATTTTTGGCTCCGGCTAGATTTACGGCGGTTTTCCCTCCGACGGCGGCATCGACCGCGCCAAGCAGGGTAGTGGGGGCCAACACCAAATTTATGCCTCGCCGGAACAAACCGGCGCAAAAGCCGCCTAAGTCGGTGACGCTGCCGCCGCCGCGGGCGACTAAAAAATCCGACCGGTCAAGTTTCGCCTGAGCCATCCGGGTCAAAACCGCAGAGGCTTCCGAAAGAGTTTTGGAACTCTCCCCTCTTTGAGAGGCGTAGTGGACTTCGGCCTCCGGCAGGGCCTCAAGGAATGCGTCTGGTTCGTCTTTGAAAAAACCGTCGATTAAAGCGAATGCCCGTCTTTTCCCGATCAGATCGTCGGCTAGAGATTTAAGCCTTTCGCTAGGGGCGTAGGTGCGGATTATGGAGTTTTTGCCTTCGGTAGTCAGCGTTATCGCGGGTTCTTCAAGTATGTAGTCTCTTATGTATCTGGCGACCTGTTCGCTGGGATTGGAGGCGGGGGTCACTCTTCCGCATTCGAGGTACAGAGGTCTTCGGCTGAAATAACGCTTTTTGAAAGCCGCCCAGTTTTGGGCGAGAGGTCTTAGGGTTCGCGCTTGATCGTCAAGGCGCTCCCAGGCGGCTTCGGGCGTCAGATCCAAAAAAAAGGTCAGCACCGACTTTAAGGCCAAGCGGTTGCCGGGCGCCTCGACCAAACCGCCGCCGGTGGAGACGACCAAGGGGCGGTCGTGGTTCATGAGGTTTAGAAGGAGGGCGGTTTCGGCTTGTCGGAAAAATTTTTCTCCAAAGCTCTCAAAGATCTCCGGGACGCTTTTTTGGTGGCTTTTTTCCAGCTCTTCATCCATATCCACAAAGGGGCGGCGAAGAGTTTCGGCTAAGAGTCTTCCCACGGTGGTTTTACCCGCGCCCATGAAACCTATCAGAAACACGTGTCTTTCGGCGTCAAGCCTCGGCGGACCCAAGCTCGAGAGACTCGGAGAGGAAAAGAGGGTCAGATCGTTCAATGAAAGCCTTTCCTAGGCGCTTTTCAGCCGTCGATGGGCGTAGCTACCCAATTGTCCAAGGTGGTCAAAAACGGCTCAAGAGTCGGGTCCGAGCCGGTCCAGAGGATGAAGGAGAGCCTGGCTTGGTGAGCGAGCATGGGCAGACCGTCGGAAAAATGGGCCTTGGCTTTGACGGCCAAATCTTTCCAGTAATTTAACGGTCTTGAGTAGTTTATGTCGATTACGACGGCGTTCGCGCCAGTCCCGGGCCTAGGGAGAAACTCTCCCAATTCCGACGGGCTTGAAGCTGAAGTGGCGTTGACGATCAGATCGAAGCAAGGCTCTTGAGGAAGCTGTTCGACTTCGACGAAGGGAAAGGAGAATTCTTCGGCTAAACGCTTGCCGGCGTTGCTGCGTCTGCATGTGAGAGCGACCGATAGTCCCTTGCTGCGAAATGCCTGGCAGACTGCGCGGGCCGCGCCTCCCGCGCCTATTATCAGCGAGCGCTCGAAGCCGCGGGTAAGGTAGGCGTCGCTGAATCCCTGGGCGTCGGTATTGCTTCCGATGTAGCCGCCTTTGGAGTAGATTAAGGTGTTTACCGCGCTTGTCGCCAAGGCCTCATTGGTGAGGCTGGCGAGATAAGGCTTCACCGCTTCTTTTAAAGGCGCGGTGACGTTCAAGCCGGCGAATCCTTTTTCCCAGAGTTCCTTCAAGAGATTCTCCAGATTCGCGGACTGAGCCTCTATCGGGATATAGGAGCCTTCCAGACCCAGCGACCTTAAGGCCGCTTGGTGCATGGCCGGCGAAGGCGATTTGAATACGCGTTTGTCTCCAAGAAGCCCCAACTTAAAGGGGGCGTTAGTTAATCTTTCCATAATAGATTGAGATCGTCTTGAAAAGTTGGGTAGGAAATGGAGATCGACTCTTCTCCGATGATGGGGATCTTGGCGCCGGCTATCTTTAAGGCCAACGTCAGCATCATGGCTAAACGGTGGTCGTGGCCGGAATCAAGAGACTGAGGGAGAATGAACGAGGTTGGTCCCTCGATGATCAAGTCGTCGCCTTCGACGTTGATTCTGGCGCCTAAGGCGCCCAGCTGGTGGCGGATGCTCGTCAGCCTATCGGTTTCTTTGATTCGAAGTTCTCCGACGTTGTGGAAGACCGTTGTCCCCTTGGCCTGAGTCGCGGCCAGAGCGAGGATGGGGATCTCGTCTATGAGCGAGGGCACTTGATCCGCCTCAACGGTGGTGGCCTTCAGGGGTCCGTCGTATTGGACCGTGACCTCTCCGGTAGGTTCCGGGGTATCCCCGGTCATGGTCAGACTCACCTTGGCGCCCATCTTGTCGAGGACTCTCAAAAATCCCGTGCGGCCGTAGCTCATCAGCATGTTTTGAGCCGAAACCTGGCTGCCGGCGACGATGGAAGCCGCCACTAAAAAGAAAGCCGCCGAAGAAGGGTCGGAGGGGGTCGAAAAAAACCGCGATAGAGTCAAGCTGCTCGGCTGCACGGTGTTTTTCAAGCCTTCGGACGTCAGGCGCCCGCCCCAGTAATTGATTAAACGCTCGGTGTGGTCCCTGGTTTGAGCGGGTTCGGTCACGGAAGTGGGAGAAGAGGCCTGAAGGCCGGCTAACAATATCGCGCTCTTTAACTGGGCGCTGGCCTGGGTCAACTGAAAATCGCCGCCGGCAAGGGAGCTTCCCTCTATAATCACCGGAGGGTTGCCTGATTTGGTCTCTATTTTGGCGCCCATGGCCCGCAGAGGTTTAGCGACTCTCTCCATGGGCCGCTTTCGAAGCTGATTGTCTCCGTCGAGAATGAAGCGGCCTTTAAGACTGCTCAACAGTCCCATCAGCAGACGAATTGTGGTGCCGGAATTTCGGCAGTCCAGCTCAAGCGTCTTTTCGCTTGAAAAAGCGCCCCCCAGCCCTTTAATCGCCAGACCTTTGGCCTGAGTCGCGGCTTGACCTCCCAACTGCTTGAAGATGCTGAGAGAGGTGTTGACGTCATCGCATCCGGACAAGCCGGAAACCAACATCTCGCCATTGGCTATTATGCTCATCAAAATCAGACGATGACTGATGGATTTGTCACCCGGAGGGGTGAACTGGCCTATAAGCGGCATGGGCACTCCAAACTGGGCTTATTATCCCATTATCCGGGAAGCTGACGGGGAGCGGTCTTTTCTTCGTCTGTTTTCCCAGGTTATTGGGCCAGACGCCGAGAAAGCGTTTGGTCCGATTGTGATTGTCTTTGACATTATCCTTCAAATTAAGCTCTCATTCAAGGTAAGAAGTTTTTTTAGGCGCTATGGCGCGCTCTTAGAGAAATATGGCGCGTTCCAAAGCGCTATGGTGCGCTCAAAATATATGAATTCCAAATATATGAACTGCTCGGCGTTTTTAGATTTCCCAGTCGCCGTGAGCTTTGGACTGCTTTAGCTTTGGACTGCCTTAACTATGGACTCTCTTGACTTTCGGCCTTGAGCAATAGACTTGCCCTATTGAAGTCGCGCTTTGAAGTCTTGCGGGATTTTGTCGGCGGATTATCGCCGACCCATATCAAATTTAGTCTATTATACATTAATATCATACTTTAAGCTTGCTCGCTTCAAAACATCCAAACAGCAAACAGCTCGTAAAACTTCTTAGCTCCAAATCGTGAACTACCGGTCTAAAAAGTTCCTGATAGATAGAAAGCTCCCGACAGAATAAAAAACTCACGAGTAGGATAGGAAGCTCCCGAAAGCATAGAAGTTCCAGATAGGACAGGAAACACCAGACGGCATAATAGAAAATATCGGCGGTTTTTTTGGCTCAATTTTTCATCAGGCGCCGGAGATCGCATAAAAAATGATTTTATTCGTCCGAACAATTCCAAAAATAGAATTTCGTAAATACAGCTATGTCTGTAAATTTTTCTTCCAAGCTTTTTGCTCTAGAATTTTTCCAGATCTTTTCAGATCCCATTTTCTGGACTGAATTGAGCGGTAATGTTATAATGTCGCTAAAATACCGAAAAAAGTTTTTTCGGTATCAGTCTATAGGTCCGCGTTAATCAGCAGACCTGTTTCGATCCGACGAAAATAGCCGGCAGTTTCCTAAGGTCGTCCTTAAGAGGTTGCTGCGGCGTTGTATATCAATTAAAAATTTTTTAATAGTTGCAAATTATTAATTTTGTCACTCATGCCTTACTAGCGTCTAAAGGTGAAGAACATGCCTCTGGGTTCTGGACAAACCGTGCTGATTGTCGATGATTCTCCAGTCATGCGGCAGATGCTCTTTAAGATGTTCGAAAAAGAGGGTTTTAATGTAGTAGGGCAGGCTTGCGACGGCGAGGCGGCCCTTTCTCTTTTCGAGCAACTCAAACCGGAGCTGACTACCCTTGATATCGTCATGCCCAAGATACGCGGCACTGAAGTCTTAGAGAGGATAATGGGCAAATTTCCCGACAGTCGCATCATCATGGCCTCTTCCGTTTCGGATGCGAGGACCGTTATGCATTGCCTCAAAATCGGGGCTAAACAGTACATCATCAAGCCTTATGACGAGGATAAGGTCATGACGGCGGTCAAAAAAGCCCTGAACATCCCGTAAGGAACGCAGCGTTTCCTTAGCGGGCTTTGGGTCTGCGTCAAGCGATCTGGGGCTCAATCGCTCTTTCAGTCGCGGGGGAAGTAAATGAGCGTATCGGACGAAAATCTGGCCGAATTGTTCGAACAGTACAAAGACGAAGTCAGAGAAACCATTGGGACTTTGGATAACGAGTTGGTGGCTATAGAGCAGGACTCCACCTCTAGCGAGACTATATTTTCTTTGTTTCGACATATGCATTCCCTCAAAGGCTCTTCGAAGATGTTCAACGTCGATAACATCGCCAATATAGCCCATCGCCTTGAGGACTTGATGTCGATGATCGATAAGAATAATGCGATCCTTACTCGATATCCTAAAATTATCGACTTGTTGTTTAAAGGCAATGACATCTTTAGAGAAATCATCGCTAAATTAGAAGACGACATCACTTACACCGTTATGACTGCTGACCATGTGGCTTTCGTAGGTGAAATTCAGTCTCAAATTGATAAAATAAATCGACGAGATTCCCAATTAGTAGACGCTTCTCGTAAGCTGATCGAAGACATAGAGGCTTTACTGCCGTCCCTTGAGGAACTGGAGACTGAAAACGTCAAAAAAGCCATCAGCGATGTCAATACCGCTTTGGTGTTGGCCACCTTGGAAGAGGATGGGGGCAGTCAAATACGCTTCAATTACAATGGGGCCGATCTCACTGAAGAAGTCAAGTGTTTGGATGAGCTTTTGACTAAGTATAAAGACGGGAAGGCCGCCCCCGAAGACGCCCAGACGTTTTTGAATGCGGCCAACAAGCTATACAACAGCTTGGCCAACGTCGCCACCGAAGACGCCATGAACTTGATCGCCGAGTTGGGAGACGGACTCTCGCTGTTCGACGAGCGCCAGTTGGAAATGGACCAGATGATAGTGGAATTTTTCAGCTCGATGCTCAAGGAGCTCAAAGAGAAATTCCATGTCGAGGTCGAAGGACCTCCGGTCAAGACCACCGCCGCCAAAAGTTCCCAGAGCACGGTCAAAGAACCGCAGGTCAAGACCATTAGGGTCGACGAGGCCAAGATAGATCTATTCTTGGACAGCGTGGGAAAGCTCATCACCAAGAGCGAAATATTGAATCACCTCCAGTTCGCCTTTAGGCAGGCCGGCATCGACACGTCTTTATTGCGGGATTTTTCCACCGTCTCAAGAACCATCTCCAACGACATCGTGAATCTGCAGCGCTCAATCATGGAAGTGCGTCAGGTGGAGATGAACAACATCTTAAAGAAGTTTCCTCGTCTAGTGAGGGATATCTCGCATAAGATCGGCAAGGAAGCGGAGATGGTCATCACCGGCGAAAGAGTGCCCATAGACAAGAGCTTGCTCGACGACGTCGAACAGGCTATGGTTCACATCGTCAGAAACGCGGTCGACCACGGTCTGGAAGGGCCTGAGGAACGTATGGCGGCAGGCAAGCCCCGTAGAGGAATAGTAAGCATCAACGTCACCTCCGAGGAAGCCTCGATATTCATAGAAGTCAGAGATGACGGCCGGGGTTTGGATTTGGCCAGGATAAAGAGCAAGGCCATCGAAAGAGGCGCGCTGTCGGAAGAGCAGGTCAACACCGTCACCGACAAAGAACTTGAGATGTTTATTTTTAATTCCGGACTCTCGACCAAAGACCAAGCCACCGATCTCTCGGGCCGAGGGGTAGGGATGGACGTGGTGATGACGAACCTGAAAAAGTGGAACGGCGAGGTGGTCATCGACAATCGTCCCGGAGAGGGACTCTCGGTGGGTTTAAGGCTCCCGATAACCAACACTTTATTGACCAAAGAAGCGATAATGCTCCGAGTCGGGACTTCAACTTTCTGTCTGCCTTTGGAATTCGTAAACGAGATCGTGACGGTTCCTTCGGATAGCGTTCATTTCCATAAAGGCGGGGCGGTTTTTAGGCATCGGGACATGGTCATATCGGTCATCGATCTGGTGGGACTATTGGGCATCAATTCCGACGAGGAGCTTAACTTCTCTTCAGACCTAAATGCCGTCCAAGCTCCCCAGCAGTCTCAGATCTTCATCATTCTACGAGGCAAGGTAGACTCCAGGCAGTCCATCAAGGCCGATGAGATTTTAGGGCAGCAGAAGATAGTCATCAAAGAATTTGAACTTGAGACTTTTCGGAGGCTCCCGTATTTCAGCGGCTTAACCCTTCTGGGCGATGGGAAAGTGGTGCTGATATTAGACTCTGAAAAACTTATGGAAGCTTAAATGCATGGAAGCTTAAAAGCATGTCGGCTAAAAATCATGCCAGCTAAAAAACATGGCAGCTTGAATTTATGGAAGCTTCAGCCCATGAAAACTTAAAAAGCATGGAAACTTAAACTCATGCCGACTTAACTTGCGCCGGCTTGATAAGTTCTCTGAATCTCACTCTCAGCGCTTTCTCAAGGCGCTGCGCTGTTTTCCTTTTTTAGGCTTGAGGTCGGCCTTAGGCGTCGACTTCGGCGCTCCCTCACACCTCTTCTTTTTTCATCATCATCTTCTTCTTCACCTTCATCTTCATCTCCATCTCCATCTCCCTCTTCATCCTCATCCTCTTCATTCTTCCGCCTCATCATCTTTGACCCGCTCTCCCGCCAAGCATCCGTCCAATCTTAAAGGATCATTCGGGTGCTCCTGAAATTTCTCCCGTCCGGCAAAGCATAAAAATCAGAGCGATAGATTTGTCGGCTGAACTTTCCTGCCGGAGCTTTCCCGCCTAAGACGGCATAGTCGCAAATAAAAACTCAACAGCTGTCGATGGA
>JAISZP010000246.1 GCA_031269135.1 Deltaproteobacteria bacterium
GTTTCAGCAGGGATCCCGTATTCATAGACTTCGGAATTGTTCAGATCAGGGGCGTCCTTCAAATCGACCTCATGCTGCAAGTAGTTATCTGGAAGCTGCTGGAGCTTTAAATCATTCATCGTCATATTCCTTCGGGGATGACCCTTAAGTTTGGATTAAGAGAGAGGCGAGGCTCTTTGTCGCGATGCAATCTAAATACAAGTAAAACCAGCGTTTAGTTACGTCAACCTCTCAATTGAGAGTACGCTTGCTCTTATTTGAAAGATAAGTCTCTCATTTGAGATGTCAAGCCCTAAACTCTCTCATTTGACAGAAAAAGTTCACTTAAAAAATTAACTATTTGAAATTATTAAAGAAAATAAGCCAAATCAGAAAATTTTTTCGCCAAATATTGAAAATAAATTCAATTCAGTTCTTAAGTATATTTGAATGTTAATTTGCTGAAATTACTTTAAAAAATAGAATCAAAATCGTCAAAAACGTCATTTTTTAACCGCTCCTTGGTTTGCTCTCAATTGAGAGACTTTTTTCCATTTGATTGGAGAAACTCTCTCAAATGAGAGAGTTTTTGTCGGTCACGATACCAAAACTCTCTCATTTGAGAGTGTGTCGTGCGTTCCGTCCGGCAATCAAAGGGAAATAAAGGGTGATTTTAGGGAAAAAAAGAGGTTTTTAAAGCCGAAGAGAAGGGCGATCACGTTGTAAATGCTTGCTTAGAGAGGTTTTATTTTTTGCGAGTTTTTTGGCGGGGAGGGTGAAATCTTTTAATCAGGGCAAAGAGGCCGGTCGGCGAGGTTTGTCTTGGCTAGCTTGACTTGGCTAGGTTAGCTTGGCTTGATTTGCCTGGGCTGGGCTGGGCTTGATTTATCTAGGCTAGGCGAGTTGGCTTGCCCCTTACTTGACTTGACTGGATTGGACTTGACTTGATTTGATTTGATTCGGATTTGGACTTGATTTGACTTGGCGGATTGATGACAATAGCGACAAAACTATGCGAAAACCGCTTTCTCGTCATCATAAGCGGAAAGGGGGCGGGGATGTCGACGGTTTGGATTTCACCACAAAAAAGGATGCCGCTTTTGGCGACGATTACCGTGAAATATGACGCCGTATTTCAAGACTTCGGGGCGGCGCCTTCCGCAGGCGACATATATAGTTATTGTTGCCGATAAAACCTTGATTTTCATCTGCAGCTGACCGAGTCGAGCCGTGAGCTAGAAGGAAAGGGTTTTGCCGATTGCACAGACTGAGTTTTTTGGCTTAGAACTTGAATGTGTTTGGCAGGTAGCGGCTTGGAATGGAGCGGCTTGGCATGGAGCGGCTTGGCAGGCGGGGGGTTGATGAAGAAAATCAACCTAAAGAAAGCTTATGACAGAGAACTTGCAACAGAAAGCTTATGACAAAAAACTTGCGACAAAGAGCTTGCGACAAAGAGCTTATGCAAGTTAAAGCTTGAAGTTTAAATCTTAAAACCTTGCGCCTTCAATATAGACCATTAAATCCTGCCGCTAAAAATCGCTGGACGGCAGTCACGGCGATTCGGCAATAGCGGCGTCAATTCAGCATAATGAACTCGACCCGCCGATTTTGGGCCTGGGCCTCTTCCGAGGAATTGTCGACGCTTGGGGCCATATCGCCGTAGCCGACTATCACCAGCCTGTCTTTGTCGATGTCGGCCATTTCAACGAGCCAATCAGCCACTGATTGAGCTCGGCGATAGCTGAGCTTTAAATTGTAGTCATTCGATCCGATATTGTCGGTGTGCCCTCCGATGAGCAGCTTGCGGTTTTTAAATGCCGGGCGGTTTAGAGCCTCCCCGAAGACCTGTAGAAGTTCCAGAGATTGCGGGGTTAATTCGGAGGAGTTGTATGGAAACAAGATTGTCGCCCAGACGTTTAACGAGATTTTGATGGTGACGTTTCCCTGCTCGTCGAAAGACAGCCAAGGTTGGTCGGATGGGGTGATTCCCTGCCCTTGACGATCGTAAAAACCGTCGGTAAGCTCCAAAGAACCGTCGGCAAGGCGGCGGTAGAGCAAGTTGTCCTTCCAAACGTAACTGACGGCATCCAGCTCCGATTGAGCAGGTATCGACACCGAGCTAGGCTCAAGCGTGATATACTCTGGTGTTTGTTTGGGTTCTTCAAGAGTCGCCGGCCCGGCGACAACCTCTCGGCTCTCGTCAGGCACGGCGTCTTGGGCGCCGATGACCGGATTCGTCATCTCAGGCTCAGTTGTTTGCGCCTCTTTTTCTTGCGTGGTTGGGGTTTGAGGCGCGACCCTAACGGGATCGTCTGCGGAGGTAAGGTCTGCGCCGATATTCGGCATAGGCGCGTTCAGCGTTGAAAGCTCCCGAGAGGTTAAGGGCGCCGCTGACTGGCTTAGCCGGTCGTCTTGACTGACGGAGGCTGAATCGCTGTTTGATTTGTTTTGGTTTATGGGCGGGGCGGCGGCGTTTTCGGATGAAGCAGATGAGCCGACAAGATTATCATGAAGGTCGTCATGACTGTCGTCAAGATTGGCGTCATGATGGTCGTCATGATGGTCGTCATGATGGTCATTAAGAGGCTGCTGATGGATTAAATCTTCAGCCGGGTTCATCTCGCTATGGACGCTCCGTGGAGCCGGGCTTTCAGCGAATTCGACATCTTGGGGCCAAGCCCGGCGGGACCCCCCAAAAAGCCAAAACGTCAGCAATAAAGAGAATAATAGATGAAGGATCTTTGACACTCTGCCGACAGCTCTCCGATATAGATTTAGGATAGGTTGGATGAGACGCCGACTTGCCCGGCGCCGGACCGCAATACGATGCAAAGGGGCGTAACTGCTTAATATAAAGGCATGACTTCTTAATTTAAAGGCGAAACTTCTTAAGATAAAGGCGTAGCTTCTTAATTAAAATGCGAAACTTCTTAATTTAAAGGCTTGGCGTCGGCCGACGCTGATGAATGAAAGCGGGCCGGAGAGCGAGAGACGAAAACAATCGCTAAATTCGGCAGGGGGAGACGCAGTCTTTTAAACCCGCAGTTTTTTAAACCCAGTAGTCTTTTAAACCCGGCAGTCTTTATAAACCCAGAAGACTTTTAAACCTCGTAGTCTTTTAAACCCATTAGATTGCGGGTAAGGTTCGTTTCAAGGGAGGATGCTTGGCATGGCCAACAATTACCGTAGTCCGACTTATCAGGAGCTTAGCGCTCCTAAAGAGTTAGACTGGCGGCCATACAGATCGGAACAATATTTTCTCTACCGAAAGCAGTGGGATGAACGCGGCTTAAACGGTAAGGCGCGCGGCTTTCCTCTTCATTTGGATATAGACCCTACAAACCGCTGCAATCTCAAGTGTCGGATGTGTCCCAGAACGTATTATTTGGAGCATGGACTGAAAGGTTGGGCGCCTAACGGGCCGTCGGATATGGATATGGGACTCTATGTTGGAATCATTGAAGGAAGTTACGACAAAGGGCTAAGATCGGTGAAGCTCAATTTTCTTGGAGAACCCCTCTTATATCCGGCAATAGCGGAGATGATTAAAATAGCCCATAAAGAAGGGCTTTACGTCATGCTCAACACCAATGCGGTGGCCTTGACTCCGAAACTGTCGAGGGAGCTGTTGTCGGCAGGTCTCACCGACATCTTTTTTTCTTTCGACTCTCCAGACCCTCGGCAGTACGAAAAAATAAGGGTCGGCGCAAAATACGACGAAACATTGGATAATATAAACTCATTTATGGCCATTAAAGATGAACTCAAATTGCATCATGTCCAGACAAGAGCAAGTATGGTTCTTAGCGAAGATTTGGATGACCCAGCCGAAATCGTCGATAATTATATCAAACTTTTTAGATCTTTGAAAGTGGCCGAGATAGGCTTCGGCCTGCCGACCGTCATGGGCAGGGACTATTCGAAGCTGCCGGCGCCTGACGATTTTCTTTGTCCCGATTTATTTAGACGCATGTTCGTCTTCAACGATGGTATATGCGGTCCTTGCTGCGGCGATTGGGAAAGAAGGCTGCTTGTCGGCGACGCCAACGTCGACGACGTCTCAGCCATTTGGAACGGCAAAGAGTATCAACGATTGAGAGCCAGCCATCTGGCGGGCGACTGGCGCGGCATTCCGGCATGCCAAGCTTGCAGCGTCCCGTTTTTGTCCGCTTGCGACCCTCTATCCACGCAGCTTGCTTATAAAGACGGCTTGGAGGCCAAATGACTACCCGGGCTATACGGTTGGGTCCGCTGACCATCGGCGGAGGAGCTCCCATCATCGTTCAGACCATGACCAACACCGATACCAGAGACCCGTCTTCCACCTTGGCGCAGATAAATTCATGCGCGAGCAGGGGCGCTGAAGTGGTGCGGATTTCGGCGCCGGATATGAAGGCGGCTATGGCGATCTCCGAGATAGTCCCGCATAGTCCGATTCCGGTGGTGGCAGACATTCATTTCGACTATAGACTAGCCCTCCAGGCCATAGCCGGAGGCGTGGCGGGTTTGCGGCTCAATCCCGGAAACATCGGCTCGTCAGATAAAATCCGCCTTGTAGCCGAGGCGGCAGGGAAAGCCGGCGCCGCCATAAGAGTCGGGGTGAATTTAGGCTCCCTGGAGGCTAAAATGGTGGCTCTCTACGGCGACGGACCGCTGGCCATGGTGGAGAGCGCCTTGGCTCAGATAGCTGTTTTGCAGGAGACGGGCTTTAACGATATAAAGGTTTCTCTTAAAGCGTCAAGCGTCATGGAGACGGTAAAAGCCGTAAGACTTTTCGCCGAAAGAAGCGATATCGCTCAGCATTTGGGAATAACCGAATCAGGGGACGTGACGACAGGGTCGATAAGGTCGGCGGTTGGTCTGGGGATACTGCTCAGCGAAGGTTTAGGCGACACCATCAGGGTATCTTTGACGGGTCCGCCGGAAGACGAAGTCGACTGCGCCTGGGAGATCTTAAAGTCGCTCAAGCTAAGAGCAAGAGGTCCGGAATTCATATCTTGCCCCACTTGCGGTCGATGCGAGATAGATTTGGCGGCACTTTTGAAAGACGTGAAACAGCGCCTGAGTTTCGTAAAAAAACCGCTGACGATCGCGGTTATGGGCTGCGTGGTCAACGGACCGGGAGAGGCCAAGAGAGCCGACGTAGGCATCGCCGGAGGCCGGGGGAGCGGGAGACTGTTTTTCAAGGGTCTGCCGTGTGGAACATACCCCTTTGAACAGCTGGCGAGCGTCTTGGAGGATAAAGTCAGAGAGCTGGAGTCTCAATGACGCTGCAAAGCCGAGTATTGAAGCCGTTTTTTTCGATGGATCGAATCAAGCGCTCGGTTCATGCCCGGCGCCTTTCAGTTTCCAGTTTCGAGCATTCCGAAAAAGCTATTGGAAAGGCTATAGGGAAAGATCTTGGGGAAAGATCTTGGGAAAGGCCATGAGAAAGGGCATAGGAAGGATCTTGGAAAATGCCATGAGAAAGGGCATAGGTCTCAATGGATTTTAAAGTTTTTACTCTAAAATCATCAGCGCTCTTGAAGTTTTAAGGTTGCGTCGCGACGGACACGCGGAGAGATGGTCCCTTACATCATTCAAATGCCTTTTTGTCGTTCGCAAAGGCGCCGGTGCTATGCAAGTTAAACATGCAGGTCAAATATGCAAGTCAAATACGTAGGTTGAATATGCAAGCCAAATATGCAAGTCAGAAAGGCCGAGAAAACAAAAGAAAGCTGGAAACAAGAGAAAAATAACGCAGGAAACAAGAAAAAAATAAAAGAATAAATGAGTAAAAGGCTCCTAAAACCCGAGCGAGGCTAGGAACGCGTCTTGAAATTTCGGGTCGAAGCCTAGTTCAATCACTTCTATTTGATTTGAGATTGTTTCGATCTCTTTCGTAGCCGAGCGGTCCAACAGCAATCTGACGACTCCCGCCAAGGACGAGTTTCCGACGAAGCTTACCGGTCCCTCGTATCCCTTTGGGATTAGGGCTATCCCTTTGAGACTCTCTGGTCTGAGGTGGAACCCGAAGGCCCCGGCGATGACGATTTCGTCGAGATCCGATAGAGTCAGATCAAAACGCTCCAAGAGCATCTTCATCGCCGCCGCGATGGCGCCCTTGGCCAATTGGACTTGCCGGACGTCTTTTTGGTCTAAAAAGACTTTGTCCGTCAGATGGTAGCGATTGTCGGTCAAAGCCTGGGGATGGCTTTTGGGCGCCGACATGCGTCCCGTCTTATTTATGACGCCGCTTTTGATCAATTCGGCGCAGATGTCGATTAATCCGCTCCCGCATATGCCTATGGCCGGCGCCTGGCCGATGGTGGTGAAGTTCGGCTCCAAATTTGGTCCTATTTTAAAGCTGTCCACCGCTCCGGTTATGGCTCTCAGGCCGCAGGTTATGTTCATGCCCTCAAGGGCGGGACCGGCGGCGCAGGAAGTCGCCACCAATTTGCCGTTGCGGGAGAGCACTATTTCTCCGTTGGTGCCGATGTCGATAAAGATGACTGTCCCTTTGCGCTCCGCCAGTTTTACCGCCACCAGTCCGCTGGTGATGTCGCCTCCCACGTAAGCGGAAATTGAAGGGGTGGTGGAAAAGCAGGCCCACTTTGGAAGTCCTATTTTTTCTCCCAGATGCGAGATGTCGAGGCTTTTAGTGAAGATTGGACGGTAAGGAGCCAAGGCCAGGCTCTTGGGGTTGAGTCCGGCCAAAAGGTGGAGCATGGTGGTGTTGCCGCTGATTAAGGCGGCCGAGACGAAACGGCTTCGTTCGCCTAAAGCCGATTCCAAAAGCTCCCTTAAACCTTTCAAGGCCAAATTCTGTAAGGTCTTTATGTTTTCTTGCGACTCCGCCGCATAGGTTATGCGGCTGATCACGTCTCCGCCGATGGCTGTCTGGGGGTTTAGAGACGTTTCAAAGGCTATGGTTTTTTTCGTCTCCATATCTATGACGGCTAAAGCTAGACCGGTGGTCCCAAGATCAAAGGCGGCGGCCAGGTTTTCCATAGGCGCTTGACGTTTATGGGCCTGATCTTTATGCTCTTGCTCTTTATGCTCTTGATCTTTATGAGCCTTTTCTTTATCGTCTTTTTCTTGCGGCCAGACTTTTAAAAGCCGGTCATGGCAAGTCAGCAGCCATCCGCCGCCGCCTTTGGCCTCAATGGCGCTTAAAGTCTCAAGAGAGTCGACCGTACAGGAATTTAGTTCCAGAGTGTTTAAAAGACTTCTTTGGTCTAAACGGTCACGCGGGCCTATGGGGAATAATTTTAAGGCCGGATCTAAGCTATAGGGCGCCGTCCAGCCTAAACCTTTAAGGGAACTGAAGACCGACTGCCCGGTAAGCTCGACGGCGCAATTACCTTCAATCTTAGCGAGGCAGGCCAGCCTATATCCCGGGTGGTCCGCCAGGTGGGCAAGTTCGGAGGCTTGAGGCTCAGAGAGTTTTCCGGATGCTTTAATCAGACACTTGCCGCAGCGGCCTTTCCCGCCGCATGGAGAGTCAAGCATAAGAGACGCCTGAGTCAAAGCCTCGATGATGGAAATTCCGGGAGCGACGTCGATGACTTTATCATCGCTTCCTGGTTGTTTGATGGTCAAGAGCAAAATGAACTCCATGCAGCCCTAAGGCAAAAGCCGGCGGAAATTGAAGCGGCCTAGCGTCACAGCATATCAGCGTCGAACCATATTAAGGTGATTTTCTCAAATAACCTCAGCTAAGGCAAGTCTTTTTAGGCCAATCCAAAAACCAATCTATAACCAACCACAACCCCAGTCTAAACCAATCTAAAAATCAATCCAAAACCCAATCTGAACCTCAATCTAAACTTCAATCTAAAACCCAGCCTAAAAACCATGGCGGACGCTCATTTTCGAGGCGTCGTTCATGAGCGCGACTACTTTCGCTTAGACCGATTTTCTTGCGCCGGTTTTTCAGCCTCGGCGGCAGGTTTTCCGAAAGCCGTGCTTGCCGGCTAAATATATAAACTCAAATGATGGTGCTGCGGCATAGTCGAAAATGGTGCTTTTTAGGCTTAATTTCCAGAAAAAACACGTACTTTTAGATCTTTAGTGTTTTCAAAAAAATAAATTAATAACCTCTTTTTCAAATGCTCCATATGTGTTATAATATAGTGCTAGAGATTGCGGTTTAGCTTAATTCCCCTTAAGCGTCCAGACTGCCTGGGAGCCTAAATCGGTCGCCGAAGCATATTATTCCGGGCAGG
>JAISZP010000273.1 GCA_031269135.1 Deltaproteobacteria bacterium
ATGCGAGGAGTGGTTCTTAAGGCGTCCCAGCCAAGAACAAAGGCGGTGAGCTTGCCGGGCAACTTGAAAGGGAGTCGCCCTAAAAAAAAGATGGCCAGAAAACCGACTAAAGTCGTGCTCGAAAAGTAGGTCAAAAGAATGATGTTTGGTCGGCTCCCGCCAATGACCAAGATTATTAAGCCGACAGTCGCGAAAAAAGAGGCGACGGTTAAGGTCAAAGTCGAGATCGCCACCAATAGGGCCACATAGTTCGTCACCGTAATCTTATGGTGCCCGGCCAAGTAAATGCCCTTTACGCCCGAGCCGCTCTTTAGCGGTATGACGTAGTTTATGGCGGTGGTGGAGGCCGTCAAAGCCAAGCTTTCGACGGTGCCGAGGCGCAAGCCGTAAGCCTTCAACGGGTGCCTGAACAGTTCGCTGTTGATGGTCAGCATCAACAAGTAACTGGGAATCATCAGCACTAGGATATGGCGGGGTAAGGGGCTGCTCCAAAGCTCTTTGAATTCCGCAATATGCGAGACGACGAAAAAAATGATGCCCAAAATGAAAATTAGGGTCAACAATACGCTAATTAAAAGCTTTAGTCTCTGTTTGAGGCTTTTGGGTTTTGGTTGTGCGTCAGCTATGTTTTCAAGCAAATCTAGTCATCCGTCCCAGTTCGGCGGTCGAATGAAGCTTGGCGGTCAGCGTCGGCTTCACTTTTAGGCTTACTTTGTTTATCGCTTTAATTTGATCCCTGCTGTTCACAAGATTTACCGGACGCCTTGAAGGTTAGGGCAGGAGTTTGCAGTTTATCAATTGAGTTGAATTTGGTTAAAGCAGTGAAGTAAGGTGCGGTCCGTCTCCATGAATTTCCTTCTCCATCAGCTCCAGCAGCTCTTTGGTGATTGGTCCCGGGCGTCCGTCGCCGATGATCTTGTCGTCCCATTTGACCACGCCCATGACGTCAAAAGAGGTAGTGGTCAAAAACACTTCGGCGGCTTCTTCAAAGACTTCCTTTTTCGTCAGATCCCTAGTTATGACGCCTTTGAGACGGCCGGAGGCCTCCAAAGTTCTTCCTTGGTCCATGACCCTGAGAAGCGTCACGCCCTTTAAGATCCTATCGAAGGAGGGGACGCATAGGTGCCCTGATTTGGTGACCACCGCCACGTTTTCAGTCGCGCCTTCGGTCAGAAATCCGTCTTGATCGAAGCTCACCACGTAGTCGTAACCGGCATCGATGGCGTACTTTTTAGCTAAGACATTGTGGAGGTAGTCGCAGCTTTTGATGGTGCTGTATTCGCTTTTGGCGGGAAAGGGAGCGGTCGCCAGCGTGACCCCTTTGGCGTAAGCCTCAGCGGTTGGGCGCTTTAGCTTCATGGTGACTAAATAAAGTTGACTTTCCGGCGAATCGTAGGGGTTGACGGTAAAGCTGCCCGGTCCTCTGGAAATGGTCAAGCGAACGGTGAAGTCGTCATGACCGCCAAGAATGCGGGCTTGTTTCAAGATGTCCGTCATGTCCGCAAGTTCCGACGGGATCTTAAGGCCCAAGAACCGAGCCGAAGAGTCGAGGCGCTCTAAATGTCCGTTTAAGCAGTAGGCCTTGCCGTTTACGCATTTAAACGATTCAAAGACGGCGTCGCTTCTGTGGACCATATGGTCGTCAGGCGGCACGTTCCATAACCAGGGGTCGGTGCTGAAACCGCCCCAAATGCTGGAGAACATCACGTAGTAGTTTTCGTGCCAGCTTTTTTTGTTTTGAGACATTTTCTGAAACAATTCAGACGGAGAAAGGGATGGCCACTGAGCCATTATTATGAACTCCTATGATTTTAAGGAATGTTTGCTGAATAACAAGAGGCTAAGGCATATTGGGCGTCGGTTCAGAGTCTGTCAGGATCCGGCTTGACGCTCCCCTGGGCTTCGGCGACGGCGAGGCCGTCAACGAACACTTTCAGCGCGAATACTTTCAGCGTTAGCGCCTTCAGCTTTGCGGCGAAGTTCCAAGACGGCTTGGGAGTAATCGGTCGAGCCGAACAGATGGGAACCGCTCACCAGCACCGTAACTCCCGCTGACGCCAATTCAAAGGCGTTGGACGCGCTCACGCCGCCGTCTATCTCGATGTCGACGGAAAGATTTCTGGCTTTGATGGTTTTAGATAATTCCCCGGCTTTTTGGGTGGTGCCGGAGATGAAAGACTGTCCGCCGAAGCCTGGATTTACGCCCATCAGTATAATCAGATCCACTAGGTCAAGCGAAGCGTCGATGGCGGATAATGGGGTGGCTGGGTTAATGGCGATCCCTGGTTTTGCGCCCGCCTGACGAATGGAGGTGAGTCCGCGGTGAATGTGGTAAGTCGCTTCCGCGTGGATAGAGACGAAATCAGCGCCTAAGCTAGCAAATAAAGGACCAAGAGTCAATGGGTCGGTGACCATCAAGTGGACGTCTAAAGGTATTTTAGTCGCTTTTTTGGCTGTTTTCACCACCCAAGGACCAAAGGTGAGATTGGGGACGAAATGACCATCCATGATGTCGATGTGCAGCCAGTCGGCTCCGGCCTGTTCCATGGCCTGAATTTCTTCGGAGAGGCGACCGTGGTCCGCTGAAAGAATTGAAGGAGCGATTTTTAGCATATGTTCGACTGCAACCATTCATAAGCCGACGCCGAGTCAGTCCGGCTCATTTTCACGAATCTGGTAAATATATGGCGTCGCCAAGTTGGTCTTTCGAGATGAAGGCCGAAAAGATCTTCCGCAAGACGCCGAAAACGCCGGTCGACTTCGATGCCGATGGTACATCAATCATAACGGGATAATGACTAAAAATAGGAAATCATTCCGCCCGTCGGTATAACTATGCCACATAAGGGGCGGTTTGGCAACTGCGTCTCGGCGAATTCGGGGAGACGTCAAAGGTGGTATAATAGAGGATGTCGATGACGCCGGATACGTTACGGAGTCGTCTTTTTCGGGAGAAATTCGCTCCATTGGCAAGCAGCGTCGCAAGCGGCCCAATGGTTCTAACGAATTGGCCTTGACGAAACGGCCTTGACGAAACGGCCTTGACAAGGACGCGACTGAAGGCTGCAATCGATTAAAGGCTGCAACAGATTAAAGCTCCAACTATCGGCTGAACTGATGAGCGATTCATTAAAACATCTCGGTCGCCGAGCTGCGAATGCCGGACTCGCGAAGATGTCCGCCGCCGACAAGCGGCTTGGTCGTTTAGTCGTTTAGCTAGTTAAGTGAAATTCATTAGAAAAGATTATTTTATGAAAGTTCCAATATTAAAGATCCCTTTCGATCAAGGCGATGCCGAGCAGATAACCGAAGAACTTAAAGAGATGCTTTTGGAAGGGCGTCTGGCTATGGGCGTGAAAACTCAGGCCTTTCAAGAGGCCTTCAGCGCCTTTTGCGGAACCGACTATGCGCTCAGCTGCACTAACGGAACAGCCGCGCTTGAGATCATATTGAGAGCAATCGGAGTGGAAGGGGGCAGCGTCGCGGTTCCGGCCAACACTTTTTTAGCCACCGCTTTGGCCGCGATCGCCGCCGGCGCCAAAATAGTGTTGGTCGACAACGATTCGGATCATTTTCAGATGTGCCCGCAAGATTTAAGAAAAAAAATTCGTCCGGACACTAAAGCGGTGATCTTGGTCCACATCGGCGGTTTTATATCTCCTAAGTGGCGTGAGATTCAGCGGATAGCCGCCGAAAACGGCGCCGCGTTGGTCGAGGATGCGGCTCACGCCCACGGAGCTGAGGTCGAGGGAGGGATTAGAGCTGGAAATATAGGTATGGCGGCGGGTTTCTCTTTTTTCCCCACCAAGGTCTTGACCACCGCCGAAGGCGGTATGGTTACGACTTCAGATCAATCTTTGTTTAATAAGATGCTCGCCTTGCGGCAACACGGACAACAAAAGCCGGGTTCGAATATCCACGAAACCTTTGGTTTGAACTATAGGCCTTCAGAGATACATGCGCTCTTAGGGCTTAGAATGATGGCCAAAGCCGAATGGATATTGTTCGAACGCCGAAAGATAGCTTTTATCTATGATGAACTGTTGCGGGACTCTAAAGTGAAGCCTGTTTCGGCGCCTGCCGGCCATAAGCCGGCTTACTATAAGTATATGGCTCTTCTTCCTCAAGGGGTGGATAGGGCGGAGGTCAAATCGCGTCTTAGAGAGAAATACCGGATAGCCTTGCCGGGGGAGGTTTACGCCGTAGCCGGGCACCTTCAACCACTGTGGGCGAATCACCCGGAATACTTAGCCTCCAAGATCGCTCCCCTGCCGAACGCCGAGATGGTGAGCGCCCGCCAGGTTTGTCTCCCTATTTGGCCGTCTCTCAGTGAAGACGACCAAAACTACGTGGTGAACTCCCTTTTGGAAGTCATTGAGGAAATATAGCAATATAGAAATATAGGTTGATTTGGGGTCGCCGAACCTCATGGTCGTTGTGATAAGCAAGCTCAAGGACTTTTGACCGAATCTATAGTCGGCGCAAGCAGCCGACGCAAGCGGCAGGCGAAAGGCGAATTCCTCTTCAAACCCTCAGTCCAATCGTATAAGCGCCGGAAAAGCTTTTTGCCCGCAAGACGAGAAAATCCTAATCGGCTTGTTTTGTAGCGGATCAACCGCCATCTCAGCTATTTTTTCGCGTGTCTGGATTTCGGATATTTTTTGTAGTCCAAAATCCTGGCGTAAAAACTCTTGGAGAGGTAAAAAGCGGCTACCGGGTTATGGGCCAAGACCCTGTCTTTTACAACCAAGGTAGTCACAGGGGCGCTGCTGTGCTTGTTGAAGAGAGCGTCGTGACCGACGCATAAGCCCATCACCACGTTAAGTTCCGAACCCCAGGCGTTTAAAGTCTTGGCCTGAAGCACCGGATTGCAGGTGGCTTCTTTGTGACCTGGCATGAGTTTCATCTCATCGGGAATGCCGAGATCGGACTTGTCGATGGAGCCGATCTTGCAGATGACCGTACGAGGCTCTATATCCGCCGATCGGACGCACTTGGCGAATATGGAAGCTTCGTTCATCAAGGCGAAGCAGGAGGCGATGCCGATTTTCGTGAAATTGAGCCTTTTGGCGAAGGCGATGGTCTCTTCGATTCTCGTCATGCGGCCGTAAAAATCCGATTCGACGTCAGCCGCCACTCTGAGCAGCTTGGCGTCGACGTTGTCGCCGGTGTATAACTCTTTGGTCTCCAACGCGCCTTCTTCGTCGGCTTCAGTGAGGCAAAAAGAGGGGTATTTTTGCTCGTTTCGGTAGCAGTTTTTTACTCCGCACTCGGAGCAGCTGAAGGCGAACTCCTCCTTTTTTTCGTCGCCGACAGGAGCGCCGACTGATGCCTGCGCTTTAACCTCAGGAGCCGGTGCTTTAGATTGGGCTTGGGCTTTAGCTTTAGCCGGTGCTTTAGCTTGGGCTTGGGCTTTGGCTTGAGTTTGAGCTTTAGCTGGAGTTTGAGTTTGTTTTGAATCAGTCGCCTTTTTAGTCGCCTTATTTTTCTTGGCGGCTGCAGCTTTTTTAGGATCATCGCCTTTCGACATCTAATGCCTCCCGACATTACCCCGAATTAGGGACGGAAAATCATTGAACCCAAGGTCCTGGCATGGATTTGATATGGGTTTGATATGTGCTTGATATGTGTTTGTTATGAAGGCTTTTTTAAGCCGGTTTAAAATTATGACTCAAAGCAATCGTCAGATCAAGTAGTCGGTGGGCTGGATTCCGAAAGACACAGGGCTTAAGCAGGAAAGAACTTGCCGCTTGGGCCTTTGATTTTCGTCGCATTCCGATAGCTCAATCGATGAACCCTTTAAAAGACCTCCCTCCTGGCTTTGATGCAGCAAGACCGCAGGCGGAAGAGGGCTGCTCCCCGGACGGACAGCCTTAGTCATGGCAAGCTCGTTCGAGTCGAGGATCAATAAGCTGCCTACAGGCCACGGCCCCATGATTTCGGCGAAGAGGCGCAGCACCAGCGGGTCAAGCAGAGTTCCGGAAAAGGAGGTCATCTCCTTTATGGCGTCGGTCGGACTTAGGGTCTGATTTCGCCAAGGTCTCCAAGAAGTCATGGCGTCGTATTGGTCGGCCACCGCCAAGATTCGGCCGCTCAAGGAAAGCTCGTTGTCTCGCCCTGTTTGGGGGTAGCCTGACTTGTCCACTCCCAGGTGGTGCTCGCTTACCGGCGGCAATAAAGAGAGCTTAAGGTTGAAACTGGCGTTAAGGCGAATGATCCTGGAGATGCTGCCTAAGGTGTGGTTTTGGATGACGGCTAGATCGTGGTTGTCGAGAGAATCGCTTTTGTCCGCAGTGGACTTGAAGTCTCCGGCTTTGCCAAGGTCGTGAAACAACGCCGTAAGGCCTAACTGCTCAGTGGCGGTTTTTGTATAGCCTATCCTTTGAGCGATGGCCATCGAGAGGATCGTCGCGTTGATGGAGTGAGTGAAGATTTGGTCTTCGTGATCTCGGATGGTCGACAAGGCCAAATAGAGAGGCCAGTCGTCGCTCATCAAGTCTATAAGCTCCTGGACGATGCGCTTGCACTTTTGGACGCCGGCTTTTTTCCCGGCGGTGACGCGATCGACTAATCCCCTTAAGACCGTAAGCGCTTGGGAGTAGATCTTGCGGGCTTGTTGTTCCGCGCCGGGAAGCCCTTCCGTCTGAACCACGGCCTTATATCCGCCTTCAGAGAGTTCCTGCGCCCCGGAGCCGGAAATCTTTCTGTCTTCATCCTTGGAAGGAACGACCCAGTTGCTCTTGCTGTCGAACTGGTTATACAGCCACTCGAAGGGATCGGGAAAGCGCTTGGCTTGGTTTAAGGTGTCGACCATAGAGACGAGTTCTTCGTTGGTCAGTTCGTCTTTCGGCAGAAATTTCAAGCCGTTTATCCCACGCTCGATGAAAAACTCGCTCATCTTAGTGGAAGTGGCCCACATGGACGGCGAGTAGACGATGCGTTCATCGTTTAAAAAAAAGCGGCCCCGATACAGGCTGAAAGCCGCCGGGCGCCCGGATTCCCAAACATCATCCAAGGCCGCCTTAAAATCGATAAGGATGTCGTTAAAGAGCCGATTGTTGGATTGGTGGATCTTGACCACCTGGATCATCCTAAATAGTCCGTGGAGGAGACTTTCGCCGGTAGAGTGTTTCTCTATTTTTTCTTTTTCGGCCATTTTCTTTTCCTCTTCGAGGGTCTATTAGTCCTGGCGCGGAAAACCGCTGGACGTCGGCTCCGTAGCCACGCGTCCTTAAGCTTGAATGAAACTTGGCGGCGAATATGTTGTTGGTCCCATTAAAATTCCATTGGTTGAAATTCCACTGGTTAAAAATTCATTGGCTGAATATTCATAGGTTGAAAATCCACAGGTTGAAAATTAATTGGCTGAAAATCCGCTGGGCTGCCGAGAAGCTTG
>JAISZP010000324.1 GCA_031269135.1 Deltaproteobacteria bacterium
TGACTTGCGTTATTAAGACCTTTATAATAAAAAACAACTCCGATGATTCAGCAATTATTTGAAAATGCGGTAAATGATTGATTCGCATTCCATCATGCCTATCTTTATGGGCGGGTTATCGCTAATTCACCGACTTAAAAAGCAGGTGTCGATAGTCTTATAGTCCTATATTCGTTTTAAGAGATTCTACTTCGCCTAAACAGGCCTTGCTTAACAGGGTTTGCCGGACAGGGGTTTAATCGCCTAAAACTTTTATCGGTTTGTGCGCAAGCCCGCAGCTTGAAATTCAGCTTTATTTAGAGACGATAATCCAGCAAACGCCGATTTCCGTCATAAACACTGCAGCTGCCGGTCCGGCGCCCCAGACGTCGATATTTTTTAATTGTCGATATTGGGCGCAAGCGCTGCGGAAACGAGACCTAGAAAATCGAGAGAGCTAGAAAATAGAGAGTCCTAAAAAATTGAGAGACCTGGAAAATTGAGAGACCTGGAAAATTGAGAGACGCCGATGAGTAGGGAGCAGCAAGATTTCGAAAAAGATATGAACGTCAGCGAGATCTCCGAAATCAAATCGAATGGTCGAGAGAGTTTTTACCGTTTAACCGCCGGCACCGTCGCGCAGTTCCAAGCCTTTTTGGACTCGGCTTCCATCATTGGGCATTTTTCGTTGGTGGCGATAGACAATCAAGGCCGACGCATTACCGAGCCTTCCGGAGTGTATGGTTTTTGCAGGCAAGCTCAGCACAATCCTGATATTTATTCTCTTTGCCTGCGCAGCAAAGAGTTTGGGTTGTCGCAGGCCCTAAACGACGCTCAGCGTTTCTCTTATTTTTGTCCCTTCGGCTTTATGGAGACGGTGCTCCCTATCACTAAAGACTCTCGTCCATTGGGGGCGATTTTTTGTAGGCAGTTCAAGTGCCAAAACACTCCTCCGGGACTGATCGATCTTTCTATGGCCATGGGGGAACAAACGTCAGCCGCCCTTTCAGACCCTATACTCAAGGCCTTTCATCAAGCGGCTCCAAATTTAGACTACATCAAGCTCGATAAATTGCTCCAGCTTATCGAGCAGGTGAGCGCGATTTTTGTTGAAGCCGATAAGCCTGGCTATTCCAATCAACCTTACCCTCTGGAAAGCGAGAAAAAGGCGAGCGAGCTTGGAAGTTCGGCGTTGAACATGGGTTTTCTTATAAACGCCGTCAGTTCTCTCGCCAACCTGGCTGTTTTGGAAAGCGCCTGGAAGACCAACAGTATGGCTGTGCTTCTGGCGGATCAATTAAAGAGTCTTGAGCTCGCGGCGCTGAAGGAAGTGACGTCCATCGGCGATGAGATAGCCGATGCGGAACGCTATCTGGCCATGCAGAAACTCCGCTACGCCGAGCTATTGGAATATAAAATCCATAAGGATAAAGATATTGAAAAATACGCCCTTCCTACCGACGTGATAATGCCGCTGGTGGAAAGAGCGGTTTGTTTCGGTTTGGCTTCGAGAGCGGATACGCTGGAGGTTTTAGTCAAAGCCTGGCGCAACGAGCGGGAGCTGATAGTGGAAGTCGTCGATAACCGCGCCTTGGCCGGTCAACCGAAGGATGATTTTTCTTCCGTTCCCTTCCGGCAAAGCTCGGAGATGCGCAGCATCATCTATCGATTGGAATCCGCAATGAAGCGTTTAAGCGAATTCGCCGGCAACGCGAGTTTGACGATTACGCCTGGTCTAAACAGCGGCACTCTCGGCAGAATTTGTTGTCCCATATTGCCCAATGATTCAATTGCCTAATGACTCTATTTGACCATGTCGCTTCAGAATGCAGCCATAAAAAATCCAACTTTAAAAGGCGCTTGAAAATGCCGCTTTAAAATGCGAGTTTGATGACTAACTCAGCGCAAATAAATAATCCCGCCGACGCTTTTAGGGTCATGATCGTCGATGCCGACCCTTTGATGCGTCGGGCCTTGGCCTCGATGATTTCAAAAGTGGAAGGATTTTTAATCATCCGTTCCACAGGCGATTACAATCTCGTCATGGACTACCTTCGGCGCGAATCTCCCGATTTGCTCATCATCGACATCGTCGTTCCATGGTTGACGGGATTGGAATTGGCTAAAAAGATTCTGCAATCCATCCCGGACCTCAGCGTCTACATCATGTCCTGCCACGATTATTCCCAGCTGGCGAATCATATATTGGATCTCGACTTTTCCGGCTTCATCTCCAAGCCGGTCTCCCCAAACGACTTGGTCAATTTGTTGATCAAGCACAAAAGGTCCCATACCCCCAGACCGTCGCCTCAGTTGGAAAAGATCCAGGCCATGGTCAGAGGGCGCGATTTCAACAGCTTCAGCGAGCAGGCCAGAAAAATCGCTCTTTCGTTGCAGTTGGAGACCAACAACAACCCGAACCTTTTAAATGAGCGTCTGGCCTCTTTAAAGCACACCCTTACGGGCTCGGCCGCCTCAATCTTCAACTCCCATGAACCTGGCCTGTTTCTGCCGCAAGAAGACGCCTCGGTGCTTTCGGTCGTCAGCGTCGTGGAAATGTATTTGTTTTTGATGGTCGATTTGACTTTCAGAAATAACGCGGTCAAGAGAAACGAGCTTCTGAAAAAGGTCTTTCCCTATATAGAAGCCAATCTCAACCGCAGTTTAGGACTCAACGACTTGGTGGAAAACTGCTTCATAAGTCAGGGACATCTGAGCAGAACCTTCAAAAAGAATTTCAACATCAGCGTCATGGAGTATGTTCATCTTAAAAAGCTGGTGCTGGCCAAGGCCTACTTTTTGTTTACGGAAAAATCGGTGGCTGAAGTGGCTGAGCTTACGGGTTACAATGAGCGCAGTTATTTTGGAAAAGTCTTCAAAAAGTTCGAAAAATCGACCATACAGCAGTTCAGGCAACTGACGGTCCGAGCCGACACTCAAGCGGCTATGGTCATGAGCCGCTCCCATTCGACGCTTCTAAATCACTTCGGCGGCTCCTCCAGCCCTTAACTTTAACCTTAACCTTGGCCTTGGCCTTGCCGTCGGCTTGGAGCAAGGTCAGCGGCGAATCAAGGCGAACGCGGCGTCGCTAAGGCCTGAGTCTATCGTTGGCATAATTTTAGAGCTGGAATAGGACTCTACCTATTATTTATGGCGAAAACCTCAGTTTTGAGAAGTTTTAAAACAGTATTTTCGGAAAGAACATACTTTTTAGTCTGATGGTTCCTTTACAGCTTGAATTGATCAAGCTAGTTTCGATGCAATTGAACGATATTTTCCTAACCAAGGTTGATGTCGATGGACGAATTCGCCCGCCAGGCTGACGCCTACCGGTTTTCTACGATTTGTTTCATAAATGTGGTATAATCATTAAGTTAATTTAGGCCGCTTGATGTTAGAAAAAGAGACGTCAAAGTCCCTAAAGAGTAGAGGACCAAATTGTGTCACCAAAGCGAAAAGCCAAGAGTTCCCAGCGCCGAGCCATCTATATAGTCCCGAACCTTTTCACCACCATGAGCCTATTCG
>JAISZP010000018.1 GCA_031269135.1 Deltaproteobacteria bacterium
AGTCCATAGCCAAAGCCATGGGGCGCAAGTTCGTGCGCTTTTCTTTGGGCGGCATGAAAGACGAGGCCGAGATACGAGGTCATCGCCGCACCTATATCGGCGCGCTTCCGGGCCGCATAATTCAAGGCTTGAAGGCGGCCGGCTCGAACAACCCCGTCTTCATGCTGGATGAGGTCGACAAGATCGGTTCGGACTTTCGAGGAGATCCGGCCTCGGCTTTGCTTGAGGCTTTGGACCCGGAGCAGAATTCGAATTTTTCCGACCACTACCTCAATCTCACCTTCGATCTCTCGAAGGTCATGTTCATCACCACCGCCAACTTCCTGGACCCCATCCCTCAGGCCTTGGAAGACCGTATGGAGGTGATCTATCTATCGGGCTACACCGCCGAGGAGAAGGTGGCCATCGCCAAAAAACACCTTCTGCCGAGACTTCTGTCCGACCACGGTTTAAAACCCGAAAACATGGTCATGCATGATTCGACCATTCAGAAAGTGATAGTCTCCTACACTCAGGAAGCGGGACTGCGCAGTCTAGACCGCAAACTCGCGGCCATTTGCCGCAAGGTCGCCAGAAAAGTCGCCGAAGGAGAAAACAAGAAATTCACCATCACCAAAGGTCAGCTTCAGCGCTATCTCGGTCCCCCGGAAGTTCTCCCTGAACCTATGCTCTCGGAAGGCCAGCCCGGCGTCGTCACCGGACTCGCCTGGACGGAGATGGGCGGGGAGATAATGTATGTCGAGGTCAGGACCATGCCCGGCAAGGGAAACTTGACTCTCACCGGGCAACTCGGCGAGGTCATGAAAGAGAGCGCCCAGACGGTTTTGGCCTTCACCAGAGCCCACGCCGACAAATTGGGCTTGGAGAGGGATTTCTACGAAGAGTTGGATATCCACATTCACGTCCCTGCCGGGGCCGTGCCGAAAGAAGGACCGTCGGCGGGAGTCTCTCTTCTGATAGCTCTTGTTTCTGCCTTGACCGGTCAGTCGGCGCCTAGGGACATAGCCATGACCGGCGAAATCACCCTCAGAGGGCAGATTATGGCCATCGGCGGGCTTAAGGAGAAATCGTTGGCGGCTTTAAGAGCCGGAATCAAAAAAATAATCATTCCCAAACAAAATCTCAAGGACCTTGAGGACATACCCCTGGCTCTCAGACGAAAGATCCAGTTTCTGCCCGTCGATAATATTCAAGAGCTTTTGGAATACTCTTTTCCCGACAAGAACTTCAGCAAAAAGCTCAAGAGCGCTCGCGCCCGCGTCCGCGTCAAAAGGGTCCCCAGCATTCGGCGCAGGCGTCAGGAATTAAGGTGAGCTGATGGCTTGCACCCTTTGCGGGCATAAGTGCCGCGTCGACCGGATGGGCGGCGAAACCGGTCGATGCGGGGCCGGAAAAAAGGTGGGCTTTTCTTCCGCGCTCATTCACCCTGGAGAAGAGCCTTTTTTGTCCGGTCAAACGTTTTCCCACAATGAAGATAAGATCATCAACGGCTCTGGGACCATTTTTTTCACTCGCTGCAATTTGAGCTGCGTCTTTTGCCAAAATCATCAGATCTCCCAGTCCGCCCAGCAAGGTCAGGACATTGAAATCGACCAACTGGTGGAGATTATGTTTCGATTGGCTGGGGCGGGGGCTTACAACATAAATTTGGTTTCGCCGACCCCTTACGCCTTCGAGATCGCCCAGGCGCTGGCCATAGCGAAGCAGAAAGGCTTGAAGCTGCCTGTCGTCTACAACACAGGCGGTTATGACTCATTGGAGGCTCTTGCCTTGATGGAAGGTTTGGTGGACATTTACCTTCCGGACGCCAAGATAGGCCGCGCTCCCGACGCCGATCCGCAAGAGCCTGACGCCCGGGCCTTACGGCTGTTCGGCGCTAGAGACTACTGCGAGGTCAATAAAGCGGCTTTGCGGGAAATGAAGAGGCAGGTGGGACATTTGGAGCTCAATAGCCAAGGTCTAGCCACCAAGGGCCTGGCGGTCAGGCATTTGGTTCTTCCGGACAACCTCGCCAGAACCGATATGCTCCTTGGTTGGTTGGTCGAAAACCTCGGCGCCGATCTTTATTTGAGCTTAATGGCCCAGTATTTCCCCACAAACAAATTGGCGGTCGGCTATAACCCGGAATTCGCCGATATGCCCGGATTAGGACGCCCTTTGTCGGTGAGGGAATACGAGAGATCGATGAATCAGGCTTGGGAGATGGGCCTGCACAACACTTTCACCCAGGACCTTGAGTCGGCCTCCAAGATGTTGCCGGATTTCACCAAAGAAGAAGTTTTCAACTGACGAGGCGGGCTTTGATGGAGGGCTTTTGGCCCTTTAAGGCGAGCTTTTGTGTTCGCCTTTTATGGTCCGCAGCCCGCAGTCTTTCACGCGAAGTCTTTCGGCTAAGTTTCGCCGAGCGCCGTTTTTGATTCCGCCTTCTTGCATCAAATCTCGCAGCCAATATTGCATCCCATATTACGTCTAATGTCGCATCCAATAGTGCATCCATATTACGTCTAATGTCGCATCCAAGATTCGCTTTTAGTCTTGTCGCCTATTTAGTCTCAGCGCCTCTTTAGTTTCCTCACATATTCAGGCTTTTCGCCTGTCTCAAAAATTCCCTCCCATTTCGAATAAATCATTAATTGAAAGGCTTATTCAATCCCAGTGGGTTTAATCAAAAATTTCCGGCTGAAAACCGCGTCGGCAATATTTTTTGAGGCAAGTAGGCGAACCCATGGAGACATTTATGGAGAACGTTTAAGGGCGCTTATTTAAGGAGCGCTATAGAAGGGCATCGTCGAAGAGCGCTCATTGAAAGGCGAACGTTTAAGGACCCATCCTAAGGCGATCTCTTTATGGGTGACCTGTCGACGGGCGTTCTCTTTATGGGTGGCCTGTCGACGGGCGTTCTGTCTACGGGTGTTCTGTCGACGGGCGATCTATTGATGGGCGATCTATTGATGGGCGATCTATCGATTGCTGATTTGTCGACGGGTGCTCTGTTGATGTGTGTTGTTCAGTGCCGTCTGAAAGGCGACCATTCAAAGGCGCCATTGAATGGAGAGATGGGTAAAAAGACCTGCGCCTCTAAAACGCGCTCCTGCTTGGCTCCTGGTCGCTGTGGATTTGTCGTCTGCGAATCGATGCGTCTGCGCATCATCGGGTGATTGGGGACGCTGAAAGCGATGATGGAAGCGATAATAGAAGAAAAAATAGAAGGATAATGGAAGAAAAATAGAAGGCGGCAGATGGGAAAGCGCGGCTCTCGCTTAAGATATGTTTATAAGCAAATGATTGTTTGCAGGATTTTTTCGGCGAATCTCATCTGCGGCGTTTTAAACGGCGGCTTATTCCTCTCGATAAAAAAACTCAGCAGGCGCGTCTTAGGAGCGAGAGGCGGCGCGGGGCGATATTTTTTTCAAGAAGGCTTCGACAGGTTCAAAGCTAGTCGCCAAAGGGCTTGGCGGAAGACTTTTGAGCACTTGTTTTCCATACCATGTGTCGACGAGACGTTTGTCCATCACCGCGAGCAGGCCGGTGTCGGTCCTGGAGCGAAGGAGTCTGCCCAAACCCTGCTTCAAGGTAAGCGTCATGGTCGGCAGAGCGAACTGGGTGAAACCGTTTCCTCCTTGAGATTCGATCAACTTTTTCCGGGCCTGAAAAAGAGGTTGATTTGGTCTGGTGAAGGGAAGTTTGTCGATGATCACCACCGAAAGGCTTTCGCCCGGGACGTCGACGCCCTGCCAGAAGCTTAAAGTGGCTAAAAGGACGGAGCTTACGTCCTTTTTGAATTTTTCCAACAGAACTGTCCGCGATTGTTCTCCCTGGACGTATAGGGTCCAGGGCAAAAGATCCTTCAGAGTTTTTGCGGTTTTTTTCATCATGCCGATCGAGGTGAAAAGCAAAAGGGCTCTGCCGACGGAGAGCTTTAGGATCCTTTTCACGTCGGTTATGTAGGCCTCGAAGAAGTCGCCTTCGCCCGGCACAGGAAAATGCTTCGGAACATAAAGAAGAGTGGCGTTTTTGTAATCGTAGGGAGAGGGCAGGCTTAAGCTCGCGGTTTTCGGCGGCAGAGCCAGACGCTTTTTTAGAAACTCGAAGTCGCCGTAAGAAGATAAGGTGGCGGAGGTTATCACGACAGGTTTTTTACTGTCAAGCAGGGCCTTGCCTAAAATTTCGCCTCCATTTATGGGCAGAACGGAAAGTTCCACGCCGTTGCTTCTCTTTTCTATTTGGTAGACGCAGGTCGGGTCCGCAGCCTCGAGCAATTTGACCGCCGTCTCGGCGGTACGATTAAGTTTGCTTTTCAAGACCTCGAATTCGAGGTCGTCATGTTCATGGGGGAGCACCGGAATAAGACCTATGAGGGTTATGGCCATTTCCTTTATAGACTCCAAAGCCTGCCGAATTGATTTCTGATTTTCCTTGTCTCCGTCTTCAGGGAAGAGTTCGGATTCGCTTTCGACGTCTTTGAAAAGCTCGGGCAAGTTCTCCAGCGTATTTTCGAAAAGAAGGGCTGTATCCAGCAGGTTGGCGAGGTTGGGAGTCGTTTCGAAAAGACTTACGATGTTTTTGGCTACTTGCATGACTTCCCACGACTGGAGACTGTCGCCGAACCAGCTGGTGGCCACATCTTCCGCCATGTGTCCTTCATCCAAGATGGCCGCGTCCCATTCAGGCAAGACGGCGTTGGCGCTTTCAAGTCTGATGCTTATGTCGGCCATGAAAAGATGATGGTTGACCAAGATCAGATCCGCGCTTTGAGCTTGGCGCTTGACGCGCATCCAGAAACATTTTTCGGCGAAGGGGCATTCGGCGGGTTTCTTGCATATTTCCGGCACGGCGCCAAGCGTCCCTTTGGAGAAAAATTTGGGGAGAGGATCCGGCATCTCGATGATTTCCCCGGTGGCGGTGGTTTCGACCCATTTGGTCAAATCATGGAGGTATTCCTTTTGCCTGGCGGTCCGCAAAAGATCGGTCCTGCCTTGCCTGCGGATTAGAGCGTTATAGCGCATAAAGCATAGGTAGTTGTCGCGGCCTTTGACCAGCACGGCCAGAAAATTCGCGTTGAAGTATTTTTTTATGAACTTGAGGTCTTTATAGAAGATTTGGTCTTGGAGGTTGATTAGGCCGGTGGAAATGACCGTCTTTTTTCTTGATAAAAGAGCCGGCAGGATATAGGCCAAAGTTTTGCCCGTACCCGTGCCGGCTTCTATGAGAGCTAAGCTGCCGTCATTGAAAGCCTTGGCGACTTCCAAGGCCATGTCCAGCTGTTCTTTTCTCGCTTCGTAGGCGCCCCACTTGTTTAGAGGGCCGTCGGGACCTAAAAGGTCGGCGAGTTGCTTGAAATTGATTGGCATTAAGGCCGGTCCTGCGAGATGTACCCGGATCCAAGGCCGAATTTTTCTCTTAAAGAAGGTGACGCTTCAGCGAACTAAGCGGTTCTTTTTACGGCCGCGCAAGCGGCCAATCAACTCCAAAAGCCGATTATCCTTAAAAAGCGCGGGTATGCTTTCGAATAACACCCCCTCCAATCGACTGCTGAGGGCGCCTGGTCGTCTTAGGCAAAAATTTCCCCGTCCCATTTCGGAAAAGGGAATTGTTGATGGCATAGACCAAGACCTATTTTAATCGATCTACAGGAAAAAATGAAACGCGAATTGAATTCAAGACGAACTCGATTTGAATTCTTTTTAACGTCCCGCCTCTTGAACTTTGGTCAATTCGACACTACAAGGCTTTTGCCCATAAGGCTCAGTATGCCCAAGACGACTAAAAAGACCACCACCACCGCGATTATGACTCCGGCAGAGCCGCCGGCAGGGGTCATGGCTTGATCGAGTTCTCCGGCCAAAGCGTGAATTTCGCTTTCGCTGAGCTGACTGAGGCGGCTTTCGATTTCATCGGAGTTGTAGCCCAATGAAGCAAGAGTTTCAGAGACCTTTTTATTTTCCAGAGCTTCCCTGATGGTGTCTAGATCCGATGAAGATTGGATCTGAGAGTCGGCTGTGGTTATGAAGCCGGCCATAGCCCCGGGCGTCGGGGTCAATGCTAAAGCTAGAGTTAGACCGATCATCAAAGACACCACTTGACGACCTAACTTAGAAGTCAAAAGATTACGCATGTTTTCCTCCACGATTAGACGGTGACGACAAGAGTCTGTAAGAAATATGATATTGCAAAAGGTAGGCCAGGATTTCGGCTGATTGGCCGCAGATAAACGGCTATCCTTAAGATTAAGACAAATAAGCGTTTTTTTGAATATTATCCATTTTAACTTTTCTAGCCAAACACAGTTTAGTAAATTTATAACATAGAATCTGAAAAATTGAAAGTAGATTTTTTTTATTGCAACACGACCGGCATTTTGCCGGAATGCCTGCTCCCACGATTATAATGACTTGATTACGTGAGGAGTAAGGCTGATAAGTACCATTGGCTATATGTCAACAGCGGTTAGATTTGAAAAAAAAGCTCCCTTTTCAGGCAAGCTGTGGAGCAATCAGGCTCTCTGTGAACTCAAGCCTTGATCTTGGGCATGGACTTGAAAAATATAGCCTGATATTTATTAGCTCGCTAATATTCATAAGCTAATAATCCCAATATTAATAATCAATATAAAAGGTAATTGAACATAGTAATCATTTTTTGGTTGGGCTAAAGCATATTTTTAGCATAAAATTATAATTATTGATGCTGCAAAAATTCTAATAAATCTACGTTATCTAAAATA